>JAYEPE010000360.1:0-7962 GCA_034723735.1 Campylobacterota bacterium
CAAGCCCTTTTAAACAAGGTCTCTCTGTTTGTGGACGGGAATTATAGGGTAATCAATCTTTAATGTCAAGAGTTTCTTGAAAGAATTTTGAAATTTGTGGGGATTGTGTTTATTTATGGATTATTTATCCTTTTAGCCATCAGGTTTTTCCCCCTTCTTTTACTATGGTCGGGCACTTACTTCAAAAAAGATTGTGTGGTGATAAATCCAATACCTGCAAAGAGTATTGTTCCAAAAGCATTTAAAAAGATATTTGTTAGTGCTAAAAGGTAATGACCTCCATGTAAGAGTAAAACACTTTCGATGGCAAAAGTAGAATATGTTGTTAATGCACCCAAGATACCTGTAGTAAGAAAAGACTTTACATGTAAAGGGACAGCTGTACTAAACATAAAGTATGCGATTAGAATACCCATAACAAGTGAGCCAATAAGATTAACACCTAAGGTTCCAAAAGGAAGGTCATGCGGGAGTCTATGAGAAATGACACCATTTAGATAAGCACGTAGCACCGCACCTATAAAACCACCACTACCTATTGCTAGAAGTGTTTGCCAACTCATCATCATAAACCTTTTGCATAGAAGTTCTTAAATTAGTATACCACTCTTTATCACTCTTATCTACATCAAAGGCATCCATATAGATAACTGTAACACGACCAGGATTGTATAGCTTTGTTTTAGAATTATACGAATGCGCAGTATTAATCAAGACAAGTGGTTGTACACGAAGTGAATATTTATTGGCCAGAACCTGTGCGCCAGCTTTAAATGGTAACATTTTTTTACCACTTGAGCGGGTACCTTCAGGAAATATGGTAATAACACGTCCATCATCAAGGCGGTCTTTAGCATCTTTTAAAAGTTTTACTAGTGATGTTTTACTTTCACGTTCAACCGCTATATCTTTAGGGAGTTTAAGCATAAGGCCAAAAAACGGAACATCAAAAAGCTCTTTTTTAGCTACCCATGCTAAATCTTTTTTAGTTATAGTTTCCATCACTCCGATATCTACATCACTTTGATGGTTAAGAACTAACATTTGAACATCAGGGTCGATTTTACCTTTAATTGTAACTGGGATAAAAATAAGAATTCGAATGACCCATGCACCGATTTTTTGTGCATAAGGGCGTGGAAAAAAAGGGAAAATGATAATCATAAAAGCCATACTAAGAAATATCATGAGTGTTGCATAGTAAAATTTAAGGAGAGCAAAGAGCTTCATTACGAATCCATCCTATTTTGTTATTTTGGAGTTTAACTTTAATGTAACCATCAATGCTACCTTCAATCTCGAAGATTTTTTCTGTTTGAGTAGTTTCAAAAATAGTGCCATTATTCATTGGAAGTAGATAGATGGCACTGCCTTGCTTAACACAAGTATTTTGTATTGGAACAGCAATAAAAATGGCATAAATACTAACAGTAAGAAAAACAAGTAAGTAAAAATATCTCTTACGAACAATAAAGAGCAAAAGCGACACTGCAGCCATAGCAATAGCAATATAAAGCTTAATCTGAGTATGTCTGTGATCTTTAGGAGCTAGGTTACTTTGTGTTGAAACCATGTCATCATCCACAATGATTGGGATAATGATTTTTTCAAATTTTTGTGATTTTAAATTGAAATAAGAAAATTCTAACTGTTCAAAAGATTTTGGAATAATAATATAATATGTCAAATTACTCTGTTCAATCGTGCTGACATTAGATTCAAATCCTTGCTTATATTCACCAGGTATAGAGAAATCACTTCCTATTGCATAAAGTGCTTCCATGCTAAAAACAGCAATATTTTCTATATCATTATAATGATTTGTCTTGTACTGAGTTACTTGAAGGTCATTCGCAATAATATTTGCAAAATCTTTGGGGGGATTAAGTGTAACAACCTTAATCATTTTAGGTTTTAAAAATGCCAAATCATCTTTTACATGATTATCATGCACAAGTGATATCGTAATTTTCGGCATTCTTAAGTAATTATGGGTAGCTACGAAATAAAAAGTATGGTAATAATAGTAATTTTCTTGCCGTGTAATAGGTTCTTCATTTAATAAACGTACACCATAAGCATTTGTAAATCGGTAGCGAATCTCTTTAAAATAAATTTCAGTTGATAATGTTTTAATTACTATGGGGAAAATCTGCCCTTTTATAACACTCTCAGGAACAGATTTATACGAAGAGTAAAGAACTTTTTGAGAAACTTCAGAAGCATCACTATAACTAAACTCATTTTCTGCACTTACAAACATATAAAATGCAAAAAGTAAGAGAAAAATACGCATTAGACGTTTAAAAAGCCCTCAAGCATTTTACGACCATCGCTTGAGCCTAGTATAGACTCCATGGCACGCTCTGGATGTGGCATAAGTCCAAAAACATTTTTCTCTGTGTTGCAGATACCTGCAATAGCATTTACAGAACCATTAGGATTACTTATAATGCCATTTTCATCGCAATAATGCAAAAGAACTTGATCATTTTCGTAAAGTTCTTTAAGGCTATCTGAATCGATGTAAAAGTTACCATCATGATGTGCAATAGGAATATTTACGACTTCATCTTTGTCCATATTTGCTAAAAAAGTATTATCAGTAGTAGCTACTTTAAGATGATGATGTTTCGAAATAAAATGTAAATGTTCATTACGCTTAAGTGCGCCAGGTAAAAGATGTGACTCAGTTAAAACTTGAAAACCGTTACAAATTCCAAGAACTTTACCGCCCTTACCTGCATAAGTAGCGACAGCTTTCATAATAGGACTAAAACGAGCAATAGCACCGCTACGAAGATAATCTCCGTAACTAAAACCACCTGCAATAACAAGAAGGTCTGTATCACTATCAATAGTCTCCTCTTGATGCCAAAGAATTTTTGTTTCACAACCAAGTTCATTAAAAGCATACTGCGTATCATAGTCACAGTTTGTGCCTGGGAACTGTACTATAGCTACCTTCATGAAATCAGCTCTATCTCATAATCTTCAATAACGGTATTAGCAAGAAGTGACTCACACATCTGGGTTACTTCTTCGTGTGCTTTTGTTTCGTCAGTTTGGGTAAGTTTTAAAATAATTTGTTTACCCACACGTACATCATCAATACCTTCAAATTTCAGGGCATCTAATGCATGATGAACAGCTTTTCCTTGAGAATCTAAAACTCCCATTTTTAATGATATATTTACTATTGCTCTCATTATTTTGTTCCTAATGCACGATCCATCATCGCTTCGTACGTTGATTGATCTACTTCATTTTCTGTGTCAGTATTTAAAATACGATTAAGTACTTCCTCGTATGCTACTTTAAGTCCACCCATCCCTTGACGAAAACGGTCTTTATCCATCTTTTCACCTGTTTGAGTATCCCAAAAACGGCAATTATCAGGGCTGATTTCATCTGCTAAAATAATATTACCATCATGATCTTTTCCAAATTCAAGTTTAAAGTCAACAAGATTTAGACCTTTTTTGAAAAAGTATGGACGTAAAATATCATTAACTTGACGTGCCATAGCACGGAGTTGATCAAGTTCGTCGGTGTTATCAACTAGTTCTAAAATAAGACAGTGCTGATCATTAAGTTTTGGATCACCTAAATCATCATTTTTGTAATCAAATTCTACAAGAGTAAATGGAAGTACTTTTCCATCTTCAATACCTAAGTTTTTACTAAGACTTCCTGTTGCAACGTTACGAACGATAACCTCAATCAAAATCACATCAACATGCTTATGTAGCATATGGTTATCATCTAGCATCTCTACAAAGTGAGTAGCAAGGCCTTTAGACTCAAGGAGTTTAAAAAGCTCTGATGAAATTTTATTATTGAGAGCACCTTTGCCTACTTCACTTGATTTTTTCTCACCATTAAAAGCAGTTAAATCATCTTTAAATTCTGAAATAATTAAGTTAGAATCATCCGTTCTAAATAGTTTTTTTGCCTTACCCTCAAAGAGGAGTTCACGTTTTTGCATCTTATAATCCTTTTACAATAATTAAAGCTTTGACAATATCAACAGCCTCTTTAAGTTGAATGTCTTTTTGCATCATTTCAGGTGTAATAATAGTGTTATTGTCATCTTCATCATCTATTGATGTCGCATTTTCATCAATTTTCTCAAGTTCACTTTCAAGGTGTTTTTTAAGGTCTGATTCTTTAATCTTAAATTTATTTTCATGATTTTTAATTTCACCAGCGATCACATCAATATCTGGAGTAACACCTACAGCTTGAATAGTACGTCCGCTTGGAAGATAATAACGTGCAATAGTGAGCTTAATAGCTTCACTATCAGTAATAGGAAGAATAACCTGAACACTCCCTTTACCAAAAGTTTTCTGCCCAAGCAGTACTGCACGTTTGTGATCTTGAAGGGCACCACTAACAATTTCTGAAGCACTTGCACTTCCTTCATTAATTAATACAACTAAAGGAGCTTTTGTAAGTGTCGCTGAGGAAGAAGCAGTAAAAACACGATTTTCTGACTCATCTCGCCCTTTTTGCGAAACTATATCACCCTCATCTATAAATAGGTCAACAAGTCCTACAGACTGATCAAGTAGCCCTCCAGGATTATTACGAAGATCAAGAATAATTCCCTTATCGTGACCCATATGTTTTTTCAACTCTTTACTAACATCAGCAACAACTTTTTTATCAAAACTTGTCACACGAAGATAAAGGATATCTTCTCCAATTTGTTTTGCATAAACAGACTGAATTTTAATAATATCTCGAATAATTTCAACTTCTAAAGGTTCTCTCTCATTTTTACGAACGATGGTTAGAGTAATTGGTGTTCCCGCTTTGCCTCTCATAATTGCAACAGCATCATCAATCGTCATACTTAAGCTTGATTCAGCATTAATACGTAAAATGATATCACCTGCTTTGAGACCTGCCTTATCAGCTGGAGTTCCCTCAATAGGAGCAATAACAGTCAATGCACCATCACGAATCCCTACGGTAATACCTAAACCACCAAATTCACCATTAGTCTGAATTTTAAGGTTTTCAAAACTTTTTGTACTTAAGTAACTTGAATGAGCATCAAGATTTGTCATTAAGCCCTGAAGAGCCTTATCCATAATCTCTTCAATGGTAATTTCATCAACATTGTAACGCTCAACAATACCAAGAACCTTAGTAAATTTTGCTAAAGATTGCAGGCGTGATGCCTGTGTAGTAGGTGCATCATCAGCAACGACCTCTTCTTTTGCAAAAAGAGAGGGTGACAGGCTCAAAGAGAAGAGTCCTAAAGCAGTGACAAATCCAAGAATCATAAATTTTCTATTTTTCATAAAGTATTTCACTATATTTTGGGATGTAAAAAGGGAGATTATAGGTTAAAATTGTTTAAAAGTTCATTATAATTGCAATTAGAGAGTATGCGAAAGGTTTATATGCACGAGTATGGGGAAAAATTCAACACTTTGATTGAAAAAACAAATTTTGCAAATCTATATAAAGATGAACAACTTTACATAAAACAACAGGCTCTGCATTACCGTTTTTCATTTCAAGAACTCAAACAGCTTATTGATATGGCAATTGATTTTAATATGTGGAACGAAACTAGTATCATAGAGCGTTTACATGATGATTTCAACTCAAAAAAAGAGGCTTTTAGAAACATTAGAAAACAGCATGATGCTCTTAAAAATAGTCTTAAAAGTTATACTGATTTTGATGTAAGCGAACATAAAATAGAGCATAAGTTCTCTTTTGTAGAAAAAGAAGATACAGATTTATCTTTAGGTATGTGTCCCGTTGCCTCACCTAATACACGGTGTTGCAATCTACTCACACTTGATGCTGTAGAGAGTTGCGGATTTGATTGTTCTTACTGTTCTATTCAGTCATTTTATAATGAAAATCAGATTGGTATCGATATCAATCTAGCAAAAAAACTAGAAAAATTGGAACTTGATCCAAATCTTACTTATCATATAGGGACAGGGCAATCTTCAGATTCTTTGATGTGGGGAAATCGAGGCGGTATTTTAGAGGCACTTTTTGCTTTTGCTCGTCGGTATCCTAATGTAATTTTGGAGTTTAAAACTAAATCGGACAATATCAGCTATTTTCTTGAAAATGAGGTGCCTCATAATATTATCTGCACCTATTCGCTAAATACTCCAACTATAGTAGAACATGAAGAACATCTAAGTGCATCGCTTGAAAAACGTATAAAAGCAGCACGTCGTCTTGCAGACAAAGGCATAAAAGTAGGATTTCATTTTCATCCTATAGTTCAGTATGAAAACTATTTGCAAGAATATGGTGAAGTCTATAAAAAACTTATCGAAACCTTTCAAGCAGAAGAAGTGGTGATGGTATCTATGGGAACTTTAACCTTTATAAAGCCTGTAATAAAACAACTACGAGATAGAAATTTTAAAAGTAAAATCTTACAGATGCCCCTTATCAATGCCAATGGAAAACAGTCTTATCCCCTAGAGACAAAACAAGAGATGTTCAAACACGCATATGATGCTTTTGCACCATGGCATAATAAAGTATTTTTTTACCTCTGCATGGAAAACCACTCACTTTGGCGTAGTGTTTTTGGATATGAATACGCGAGTAATAACCATTTTGAAGAGGAGATGTTGAAGGCTTACAAGGGTAAAATTATTTCAAATTTTTCTAAATAACTTCCACTTTCACATCACCAATAGTGATAACATCACCTGAGCGAATTTTTGCACGCTTGCGAGTTTCGAGTTCGCCATTTCGTCGCACTGCTTCATGTTCTATAAGCTGTTTTGCATCACCACCACTATCAACTAAATCTAAAACCTTTAGTAGTTTAAATAGTTCTATATACTCTTCTTGTAATTCAAATGTCATACGTTCTCATCCATAATAGAATATCCTAAATTATGCATTGCTTCATCAATCATCTGCGTGGCTTTTTCGATTGTTTTATAACTGATATCAGGAAGCTTTCCACCCCACATACCTTCAGCTTCTTTAAAACCTTGTAAAATACCTTCACGTCCTGCACGCATCATTGATTCATCACCGCCAGAGCCTTGGATAACAAAGTTGGCAATTCGTTCAGCGGTTTTATTGATACCAAAAAAACCATCCTCACTAACAAGATCTGTAGCTTCTTCTTGAGAAAGCTCTGCAATAGGTTTGCCATCATAGCCAATACTTCCTAGAAAGCTTTGAAATTCTTCATAATCTTTTTGAAACTGATCATTAACACCAGAAGCTTGAAAGTTAGTAGATGTTGATGAAAATGAAAATGAAAGCTCATGAATCTCAAGGTTAAGACTACTATGCTGACCCGACTCACTTTTATTAACCTGTAACTGACTGTAAGATGAATAAAGATTCATACTATTAATACTACTTGAAACATTCATGACAACTCCTTTGTTTACCGTTGCTATACTACAATATCGGCATATGAGACATTTTTTTAACATTAATGGTTTATATACTACACTAATCTAATAAGGAATTACAATGAATGCTAAAATCTTAATATTTGGAACACTTTTTTTACTTGGAAATATCACATTAGGCGCTCAAGAACTTAATCGTGAAGGTATGAACTTTAACGAGGAAAATCGTCAAAGTACAGCACGCAAAGGTGTACGAGATGAATTAGAAGAACGCCTTATTAACCGTGGACTTGATGAAGATGCTGCTGAAGATTTAGCAAAAAATAGTTTTGAAAACAGCGATGGACTTGCCTCTATTCAAATTCATAACTATTTGACAATAATTGAAAACGTACAATATGATGGATTGATGGAACAACTCGCAACACGAATACTATTTAAGAAAAATACAGATTTTGGAAATTATGATACGCTTGTAGGAGTAACTCAGGCCTTAACCTAGCCCGTCGAATTTCCCCCTAGCTCTCACACACTAAATTCCCCACATTTTGGATATTTTTAAAGAATTTAATTCTACTTTTTCTGATAG
>JAYEPE010000361.1:0-7959 GCA_034723735.1 Campylobacterota bacterium
ATGTTATGACTTATGTAATGCATAAATATACTGGATTTCCTAGAGAGCGTATCTTAGGTATGGCTGGAATTTTAGATGCGGCAAGAATGGCGCACTTTATTTATGAAAAATTAGGATATGGAGCAGGGCAGATTCGTGCTACTGTTATGGGTGGTCATGGTGACACAATGGTGCCACTTCCTAAATTTACTACAATTGCTGGTGTCCCTATTGATGATCTACTTGATTCTGAAGAGATTGGTGAGATTGTTAAAAAAACACGTGTTGGTGGAGCACAAATTGTAAACCTTTTAGGTGATGGTTCTGCGTACTATGCGCCTGCAAAATCAACTGCTGTTATGGTAGATGCAATTTTAAAAGATACAAAACAGATTCACTCTTGTGCAGTTATGTTAAAAGGTGAATATGGCTATAGTGATATGGTGAGTGGTGTTCCTGTGATGATAGGTGCTAATGGAGCTGAGCAAGTTATTGAAATGACACTGAAGACTTTACAAAGAACAAGATTTAAAAACTCCGTTGCTTCCGTTCAAGAGATGGTAGATACACTTTATGAATTGAAATTTTTTGATGACTTAAATGAGAATAAGGGAGAGAAATAATGCGTGAAATCGCTTATGAAGAGATTGTAAAAAACGTTAGAGATATTATTGTATATTCGGCGTCAAATCTTCCAGAAGATGCTTTGAATGCTATGAAAAAAGCATATGAAGATGAAAAAAGTCCTGTAAGTAAAGAGGTGCTAAAGCAACTTTTAGACAATGCAGATATTGCAAGTTCTGAAGCACGTCCTTTATGTCAAGATACGGGTTTAGCCGTATTTTTTGTAAAAATCGGTGCTGATGTTAAAGTTGTTGGTGGGCTTTTAAAAGATGCTATTAATGAAGGTACTGAAAAAGGGTATGTTGAAGGTTATTTAAGAGCTTCAACATGTCATCCTTTTACTCGCGCGAATAACAAAGACACAGTAGGCTATAACTTACCTGCAATTATTCACCTTGATATTGTAGAAGGTGATAAGATTGATATTGAATATGCTGCTAAAGGTGGTGGTAGTGAGAATGTATCACGTGCACGTGTTTTCCCTCCAGCGGCTGGAAAACAGGGTGTTATTGATTATGTAAAAGAGTGTATCTCTGATGCAGGTCCAAATCCATGCCCGCCTCTTACTGTAGGTGTTGGTATTGGTGGAACTTTTGAAAAAGCAGTTATCTCTTCAAAACATGCTCTTTTTAGAGATATTGGCTCAATCAATGAAGACCCAGATATGGCAGAGATGGAAGCAACAATTAAAACTGAATTGAATAAACTTGGAATTGGTACGATGGGAATGGGTGGAACAGAGACTGTTTTAGCTGTTCATATTGAAGCAAACCCTTGTCATATCGCTTCGCTTCCTGTTTCTGTGAATGTTCAATGTCACAGTTCACGTCATACCCACATCACAATATAAAAGGTTAGAATAATGAGTAAAACATACCATTTAACAACTCCACTAAGTGATGAAGATATTTTAATGCTTAAAAGTGGTGATATTGTCTATCTTAATGGAACAATTTTTACTGCTCGTGACGCGGCACATAAGAGATTAGTAGACCTTCTTGATGCAGGAAAAGAACTTCCTTTTGATATTAAAGGTTCTATTATCTATTTTGTTGGACCAACGCCACCTAAGCCAGGTGACCCTATTGGTAGTGCGGGACCTACAACATCATACCGTATGGATTCATACTCTCCTCGCTTAATTGCCGAGGGTCTCAAAGGAATGATTGGTAAAGGTAAACGTGATAAAGGTGTTACTGATGCATGTCAAGAGCATAAAGCAGTCTATTTTGGTGCAACGGGAGGTGCGGGAGCACTTTTGGGCAAGCAAATTAGAAGTGCTGAAGTAATTGCTTATGAGGAACTCGGTCCCGAAGCGGTACGAAAGCTTGAAGTTGTTGACTTTCCAGTTACAGTTGTCAATGATTCATACGGCGAAGATTTATATAAAATAGGTCGCGCACAATACGAAGTAAAATAACTTCCATTTTAAAACAAGGAGAATAAATGAATATACATGAATATCAAGCGAAACAGGTTTTTGCTAAGTATGGTGTGCCAGTACCTAAGGGTATTATGGTTGAGAGCGTTGATGCTGCTGTTGAAGCTGCAAAAGAGCTAGGTGGTCCTATTTGGGTTGTTAAAGCTCAGATTCACGCAGGTGGTCGTGGTCTTGGTGGTGGTGTTAAACTTGCTAAGACTCTTGATGAAGTAAGAGCCCTTGCAGATGAGATTCTTGGTATGACTTTAGTGACTCACCAAACTACTGCTGAGGGTAAGCTTGTTCAGAAGCTTTACATCGAAGATGGTGCTGACATTAAAGATGAGTTCTACCTTTCTGTTGTTTTAGATAGAAAATTAGAAATGCCTCTTATTATGGCATCTACTGAAGGTGGAATGAATATTGAAGATGTTGCTGAAAACACTCCAGAAAAAATCATTACAGTTGCAGTTGATCCAGCAGTAGGCTTTCAAGGTTTTCATGGTCGCGAGTTAGCTTTTGGTCTTGGTATCACAGATAAAGCTGAACAAAAAAAGATTATTCAATTTGCACAAAAACTTTTCAAACTTTATATGGAAAATGATGCAGAGATGATTGAAATCAATCCTTTAGTAAGAACTGGTGCTGGTGATTTTATCGCACTTGATGGAAAAATGGGCTTTGATAACTCTGCTCTTGGACGTCAACCAGAAATTGCTGCGATGAGGGATTTAACAGAAGAAGATATGGACGAAGTCGAAGCTGCAAAATATGGTCTTTCATATGTAGCACTTGATGGTGAAATTGGTTGTATGGTAAATGGTGCTGGTCTTGCGATGGGTACTATGGATACAATTAACTACATGGGTGGAACTCCAGCGAACTTTTTAGATGTTGGTGGATCTGCTAATGCTGAAACTGTTGCTAAAGGTTTTGAGATTATTCTTAAAAACCCTAAAGTAAAAGCAATTTTTGTAAATATCTTTGGTGGAATTGTTCGTTGTGATCGTATTGCTAATGGTATTATTGAAGCAACTAAACTTACAGATGTTAATGTACCTGTTATTGTTCGTCTTGATGGAACAAATGCACCAGAGGCTGCAGAAATTCTTAAAAATGCAAATATAGCTAACTTAATTGTTGGTAATGATTTAGGTGACGGTGCTGCAAAAGCAGTAGCGGCAGCGAAAGGAAACTAATGTCAATTCTAGTAAACAAAGACACAAAAGTAATCGTTCAAGGTTTTACAGGGAAAGAGGGAACTTTTCACGCTGAGCAGTGTTTAGCATATGGTACACAAATTGTTGGTGGTGTTACACCAAACAAAGGTGGTCAAACACACTTAGGTCAGCCAGTTTTCAATACGGTATCTGACGCAGTAGCTACTACAGGTGCTACTGTTTCTATGATTTTTGTTCCACCTGCATTTGTTGGTGACGCTGTTATGGAAGCGGCTGAAGCTGGAATTGAACTTGCAGTAATTATTACTGAAGGTGCCCCAGTTAAAGATATGCAGATGGCTAAAGCGCACGCTACTAAGCACGGTATGAAAACATTAGGGCCAAACTGTCCTGGTATCATCACTGCTGAAGAGTGTAAGATAGGTATCATGCCTGGTTCAATCTTCAAAAAAGGTAATGTTGGTCTGATTTCTAAGTCAGGTACATTAACGTATGAAGGTACAAACCAAGTTGTTCAAGAAGGTTTTGGTATTACAACTGCTATTGGAATTGGTGGCGACCCGATTATTGGTCTTTCATATAACCAAATCTTACCAATGTTTGAAGCAGACCCTGAGACTGAAGCAATCGTTATGATTGGTGAAATTGGTGGAGACCTTGAAATTCAAGCGGCAAAACTGATTAAAGAGCAGATTACTAAACCCGTTGTAGCATTTATCGCAGGTCAAACTGCACCTAAAGGTAAAACTATGGGTCATGCTGGTGCAATCGTTTCTGGTTCAGCAGGAACTGCAAAAGAGAAGATGGAAGCACTTGAGGCAGCTGGCGTAAAAGTTGTTGTTTCTCCTGCTGAAATTGGCAAGGCAATCGCTGAAGTTTTAGGAAAATAGTAGTAAATGCTTGAAACTATAGAGGTCAATAATGTACGATGTGAAGGTTGTGCAAACACTATTAAAACTGCTCTTGCAAAAGAGGGTTTTAAGAAAATAAATGTTGATCTCTTGTGCGAGCCTCGTAAGGTAACAGTAGAGTTACAAGACGAAGCGTCATCAGCACAATTTAGAAAAATTTTAAGAAAACTAGGCTATCCTCTCTTTGATGAAGAAGTTAGCTTTAGTAGTTCAGCTTCACTAAAGGCAAAAAGTTTTGTCTCGTGTGCTGTTGGAAAATTTACTATAGAAAACAATACGAATAATTCGTAACTTAATAATTAGGAGATAATATGGCAGCAAGTCCAATGGTAAACCCAGGTGATCAACCAGTATGGGTGAATACAGATAATTGTAAAGCGTGTGACATCTGTGTTTCAGTGTGTCCATCAGGCGTTCTTGGAATGAAATACGAATCAACTTCTACTCTCGGTGCAATGATTTCTATTGACCATCCAGAAGCTTGTATTGGATGTAATGAGTGTGAGCTTACATGTCCAGATTTTGCTATTTATGTAGCAGATAAAACAGAGTTTAAAGAAGCTGGTTTTAGTTTTGCTAAGCTTACTGATGATGCAAAAGAGCGTCAGGCAGCTATCATCGCAAATAATTATATGTCACTTAGTGAACAAGGAGTTAAATAATGGCAACTAGAGAAGTAATATCCACTGGTAATGAACTAGCTGCACTAGCAGGTGTAGATGCTGGTTGTAGATTTTTCGGTGGTTATCCACTAACGCCATCAAGTGAGGTTATGCACGTAATTTCTGACCTTTTACCAAAGGTTGGTGGTACGTGTATTCAGATGGAAGATGAGATTGGTGCAATATGTGCAGTTATTGGTGCAGGTATGGCTGGAGATAGAACTATGACTGGTACATCTGGTCCTGGTATGAGTTTAAAAGCAGAAAACTTAGGTCTTGCTCAAATGGCAGAAGTACCTTTAGTTTGTGTTAATGTTATGCGTGGTGGTCCATCAACTGGTCTTCCAACTCGTGTATCTCAAGGTGATATCCTTCAGTCTAAAAACCCATCACATGGAGATTATAAGTCAATCACTTTATGTGCTGGTTCATTGGCTGAGTGTTATACTGAAACTGTAAGAGCATTTAATCTTGCTGATAGATTTATGCAACCAGTAATCGTTTTACTAGATGAGACTATCGGTCACATGCACGGTAAAGCAGATCTTCCAACTGCTGAAGACGTTAAAGCTGGAATCGTTCCAAGAAAAACATTCGATGGTCCTGCTGAAGAGTATTTTCCATATGAGTGTGGTCCAACTGAACCAGCAACTCTTAACCCAATGTTTGAGGGTTATAGATATCACTATACAGGTCTTCACCATGATAAAAATGGTTTCCCAACTGAGGAAATTGAGACTTGCCGTAAGCTTATTCAGCGTTTAGAAGATAAAGTTGCTATGCACGAAGATGAAGTTGAATCTTACGAAGAGTTCATGATGGATGATGCGGAAATTATGATTGTTGCATACGGTTCTGTTTCACTTGCGGCAAAAGAATCTATTCGTCACTTAAGAGCTGAGGGTATTAAAGCTGGTCTTTTCCGTCCAATTACAATTTGGCCTTCACCTGCAGCGAAAATCAAAGAGCATACTGATAGAATTGAGAAAGTTCTTGTTGTTGAGCTTAATATTGGTCAGTTCCACTCTGAAGTTCAGCGTGCATCTTCAAGATTAGATATTGATGGTCTATTCAAAGTTAATGGTAGAGCAATTTCACCTTATGAGATTGTAAATAAAGTAAAGGAATTATAGAATGGCATTTAATTATGATAAATATTTAAGATTAGAAAAAATGCCAACACTATGGTGTTGGGGTTGTGGTGATGGTGTTATTTTAAAAGCATTTGTTAGAGCAATTGAAAAAATGGGTGTATCTCAAGATGATGTATGTGTTATTTCAGGAATTGGATGTTCAGGAAGATTCTCTTCTTATGTAGATTTTAATACTATCCATACTACTCACGGTCGTACAGTTGCCTACGCTACTGGTGTTAAGCTTGTTCGCCCAGATAAACTAGTTGTATGTGTTGCTGGAGATGGTGATGCCCTTGCAATTGGTGGTAACCATACTATTCACGGTTGTAGAAGAAATATTGATATAACTATGATTGTTATCAACAACTTCATCTATGGTCTTACAAATTCACAAACTTCTCCAACGACTCCTCAGGGTATGTGGACAGTTACTCAAAAAGTTGGTAATATTGATCCAACTTTTGATACTTGTGATTTAGCTATTGCTTCTGGTGCTTCTTTTGTTGCTCGCGAGACAATGCTAGACCCTAAAAAACTTGAAAAAATTATGATTAAGGCATTAGAGCATAAAGGCTTCTCAATGATGGAAGTTCTTTCTAACTGCCATATTAATCTTGGTCGTAAAAATAAAATGGTTTCTGCTATGGAAAACTTAGAGTGGATTGATAATATCACTACTCCTAAAAAGAAATATGATGCACTATCTGAAGAGGAGCAATTAAACATGTTCCCAACTGGTGTTCTTAAGCAAGATTTAGAGGTTCGTGAATACTGTGATATGTATCAAGATATTATAGATGCTCATCAAGGCAAGCGTGCAAAAATCACACAAGATGATTTTGCTAAGAAAATATAAGGAAGAATAATGAGTGATACTAAAACATTAATGAGATTTACTGGTGTTGGTGGTCAAGGTGTTCTTCTTGCTGGTGAAATTTTTGCAGCTGCAAAAATTAAAACAGGTGGTCATGGACTAAAAACAGCTACATATACATCTCAAGTTCGTGGTGGACCAACTGTTGTTGATATTCAACTTGATGATGAGATAATCTATTACCCATATGCAAATGATGGTGAAATTAACTTTATGCTTTCAGTTGCTGAAATGAGCTATAAACTATTCAAAGATGGTGTAAAGCCTGGTGGGACAATAGTTATTGATCCAAACCTTGTTCACCCAACTGATGAAGATAGAAAAACTTGGAATATCTATGAGATTCCAATTATTACAATTGCAAAAGAGGAGGTTGGTAATGTAATTACTCAATCTGTTGTTGCTCTCGCAATTGCTAATACTATGATGAATGCTATTGACAAAGATACTTTGATTGATACAATGCTTTCAAAAGTACCAGCTAAAGTTCATGAAGTTAATAAAGTAGCTTATGGCCTTGGTGAAAAATATGCTAAAGAAGCTATGGCGTAAGTCATAAGCTTTTAGCAAAGTAGAAGAGGGCGCTTGATAAGCGCCTTTTTTTATAAAACTGATTAATATTAAATAATATCTACTTCTTTCTAAGCTCAAATACTACTCAAATTCACTACCATAACGCAGATGTATCATGTGATTGCTTGAATACTTTATTCAAGAGGAAAGTCCGGGCTGCCGTAAGACAGAGTTCCATTTAACGAATGGCCGTAGCAATACGAGGGAAAGTGCAACAGAGAATAGACCGCCTTTACATGTAAAGGTAAGGGTGAAACGGTGGTGTAAGAGACCACCAGTCTCTATAGCAATATAGAGAGCTTGTAAACCCAACTTGGCAGCAAGAAGCAGATGGTTAGCGTCTTACAGAGCTATTGTTTCGCTAGAGTAGATTGGTAACAATCTGAGTAGATTAATAATCACACTACACAGAACCCGGCTTATCGGTACATCTACCTCAATTCTGATATACGAGATTTCGTATAAACTTTTCTAGTATAGTACTTAAGATAAGAGTGCTATTTTTCAAGAGAATATATATTATGTTAACCAACTTTAAACTTTTCAAGGAACTACTCATGAGAATAATCAAAAACATCATGTTTAGCTTTATCACACTA
>JAYEPE010000362.1:0-7953 GCA_034723735.1 Campylobacterota bacterium
GAAAAACGCATTAGAAAAAAAAGATGAAAAACTTATCCAAAAAGAGTATGAAAACACCAAGCAAGTTTGTAATGCTTGTCATATCGCAGAAAGGGTACCATTTATAAGGGTAATAGATCCAAAGTATAGATGGCAACCGATTCGATGAAGATAAGAAATTTTTGAAGAGAGATATTAGACGAAGGGATAAACATTGCATGATCACTGGACAAAAACAGAAAAACAGATAGCTAAAAAAGTTTTTAATTTAGCAAAAAGTAGAGCCTATCAAGATTTGATTGATACAATCAATTCAAAAGCTATAAATTCACAAAATGAAATTTGGGAATTAAGGGATTTACTAAACAAAAAAGCTAAAGAATTTGACGATAAATTCGACTATAGATATTCTCAACTACTAATGCTATTTGTTCGATATGTCAATGAAGGGCTATTAAGTATTGAAGAATTAGAAGGATTGTCTGAAGACAAAATATATTTTATTCGAGATATAACTGAAAAAGCTACACCCTTGCGTGTAGCTTATGATAATAAAAATTTTAACACCATCTGAATAGGTGCAAATAAAACATAGTCTTTGATAGGGGTCATTAGGATAATAATGACAATAATCATTCCATAAGGCTCTGCCTTATAAAAGAACTCCGCAATCTTATTAAAACGGTGTTTTAAACTTAGATACATTATAAAATGTGCCCCGTCAAACTGAGGAATAGGAAGAAGATTAAAGACTCCTAAGACAACATTAATAAGAAGCAGTTTTAAGACAAATATATATGCTGCTATATACATAAGGCTGTCAGCTTGTGTAGGTTGTGTCATCGAAACTAAAATGATAGAGGCAAATAGAGCTAAGGTGAAGTTATAGACTATACCTGCTAGACTTACTTGCATTGCTGCGTTATAGCCGCCATTATTGATAACTGTTTGGGTATTTATAGGGACTGGTTTTGCCCAACCAAATAAAAATCCACCACCCATACCTAAAAGCATAGGAATAAAATACATAGCTGCTGGAACAAGGATAGAGCCAACAGGGTCAATATGGCTAATAGGGTTTATGCTAAGGCGACCTGCATCTTTTGCTGTATTGTCACCGTATTTGTATGCTACCCAACCATGCATAATTTCATGACCAATTATAGCTACTAAGAGTGCTGCAATAGCAGCAACAATTTCAATCCAATCAATAGATTCCATGATCATCTTTATCCGTAATAAGTCGTTCTTCAATAGCAAGATCAAGATGGACTTTTTCTTCTAAATCATTTGGTGTTTTACCCATACGGTCCCAACGAATTTCCCAATTATCATCCATACTAAAGTAGATAAACCAAGGTGTACCCTCAACTAGTCCATAAGGAACCGTTCCCCAAAAACGGCTATCATTGGAGTGATCACGATTATCACCCATCATAAAGTATTCTCCCTCTGGAACACGAACAGGAGACATATTGAACAGTGGCATTGGATAACTGCCATTATTTATGATTTTCTCATCATGATGTATGCCTGGATGGTTTTTTTTGTAAGGATTTTTAACCCATACTTTTCCACCAAAAATAAGTGTCTCATAATCTTTATACTGCTCTTTTGTAAAGGCATCGCCTTCACTTGGATGAAGGTAGAGGTCTTTATTTAATAAAAAGAGTTCATCGCCTGGTAGTCCAACACAACGCTTAACATAGTGAAGTTGTTTATTTTTTGGGTATCTGAAGATAACTATATCTCCACGTTCAGGAGTATCTCCATCATAAATATGTCCATCAGTTCCAGGAACAAGAGGGATCTCTAAAAAAGGAAGGTGAGGCGTAGGAATACCATAAGCAAATTTCTTCGCAAAAAGGTGATCGCCAATCAACAGAGAATCTTTCATCGATCCACTAGGAATACGAAAGGCTTGCGCCACAAAAAAGATGATAAAAAGAACAATAATAATTGTTCCCGTCCAAGAGTTGGAAAATTTGTAGAACTTGAGAGAGTAATCTATAGCTTTTTGTTTCATTGAGCCTCATTTGCGTGTATTTGTGCTGCTTTTAGTGTATTTTTTAGTAACATGGCGATGGTCATTGGACCTACACCACCGGGGACAGGAGTAATAAAAGATGCTTTTTTACTAACATTTTCAAAATCAACATCACCGACTAGGCGACCTTCATCATTGCGATTGATTCCGATATCGATTACAATAGCATCATCTTTTATCATATCTTCTTTAATAAGATTAATCACTCCTACGCCCACTAAAATAATATCAGCATTTAGAGTATGTGATTTTAGATCTTTTGTGTAGATATGTGTAGTCTCTACTGTAGCGTCAGCATTTAACAGTAAGGCTGCCATTGGTTTTCCTACGATGTTTGAAGCGCCTACAACAACGCAGTTTTTGCCTTGAAGTTCAATGTTGTATTCAGCTAAAAGTTCCATAACGCCAAGAGGTGTGCATGGAACAAAACCATCAAGTCCAGTACTTAAACGACCTACATTGTATGGATGGAAACCATCTACATCTTTATTTGGAGCTACAAGTTCAAGAAGTTTAGTTGTGTCAATCTGCTTAGGAAGAGGTAGTTGGATTAAAATACCATCTATACCTGGGTTTTCATTCATCATTTCAATAGTTTTCTCTATAGTTTCTTGAGAGATATCTTTTGGCATTTCATGTGTTACAGAATAAAAACCCACTCTATCACATGCCTTTTTTTTCATTCCAACATAAGCTTGACTCGCTGGGTCACTTCCTACAAGAATGACTGCTAATCCTGGAACGCGCCCTGTTTCATTTTTAAGCTTTACAACTTCATTTGCAACACTTATTTCAATCTTTTTCGATAGTGCTTTACCGTCGAGTATCTGCATTTATAACCCATCAATAATTTTTTGGATATGATACCTTTAATTTATTAATAAGTGGCTAAAAAGGGATTATGTGAAGTTGTTTAAATGGTTTTTTCTTCCACTTTTTTTGTGGGGAAATGAAGATTTTATTACAAAAGATGAGTATGCATCACAGTTATATAATAATCCTAGAGGTATAAGTTGCGCACTATGTCATAATAGAGATGGTTCTCATAAACTTATTGCAAAATATACCCATGATAATGAAGAGAAGTATTTTCAAACGCCAGATATCACTTCTTTGAGTTATGAAGATTTTCATCGTGCATTAAACAGACGTATCCGAGGAATGCCACGCTACTTTTTGACAGATAATGAAATCAAGCTTTTATATTATTACCTTCAACAGCGAAAGATTTAAATATGATATTGGATAATATTAACATTATTGAAAAGCTTTGTGATAGCGGAAAATACGAAGAAGCAGAGCAGTATATTTTACCTCAAAAGCGTCAGCTTAATACATCACTCTCTTTTCGATCAGCACTGATGCTCTCCACTCATAATGTAAAACATCTTAAAAAAATCCTTGAGATAGAAGCTGAATGTATTATACTGAATCTTGAAGATGGTGTTTCTCAAAAAGAGAAACCAAAAGCCTTACGTCTGTGTGCATATGTGCTCTCATGCCTTCTTACATGTAAGAAAAAACTTGTAGTTCGTGTGAATGCCTTAGATGAAGGTGGCATAGATGAAATATCTTATCTTGCTCCTTTTATGCCTGATGCCTTTCGCATACCTAAGGTACGTACTCAAGATGATGTAAAACTAGCATTATCACTGATTGCCAAAGAGAGTGAGCTTCATCTCTCTATCGAGACAAAAGAGTCATGGCTATTATTAAAAGAGTTACGTATTGATACGCGAGTAACAACTTTTTATCTAGGTATTCTTGATCTCTTAGCAGATTTAGAACTTCCTCAATCACTTATAGAGCCAGCTAATCCAACGATAGAGTATATTCTTACTCATTTTTTAATTACATGTAAGGCTATTGGCATTAAACCTGTCTCTTTTGTATTTCAAGATTATCACGATAAAGAGACCTTTAATAGATGGCTTGAAATTGAGAAAGCAATGGGCTATAAGGCTAAAGGCTGTCTCTCTCCTATTCAAGTAAGCGATACACATAAAGTATTTGGTTTTACCAAGGCTGAACTAGAGCGTGCACAAAATATTATTGCTCTTTTTGAGTCTAAAAGAGATGAGGGAATTACAGGTTTTAGTAGTGATGAATATGGCTTTATTGATGAGCCTATATATAAAGGTGCCTTAGCTATTTTAAAAAAATAGTACCTATTTACAGCAAATTTATAGATGATATACATTACAATAAAGTAATATTTTTTTACCAAGGAGTGTTTTATGCGACCTTTGCTCTTGTTTTTACCCGTACTCATCTTTTTTACTGCGTGTTCTCAAAAAGTAAAAATGCGTGCTCTTGAACCTGCTGAAGTTGATCGTGTTGCTTAGTACTAAATTGATTGCAGTAACATCATTTAAAAATGACCGTGTAGGTCTCTCAGGAAAAATTGAATCGATTTTAGCCAAGCAAAAGCTTGATGATAAAAGCTTTTTTACACTAATGAGTCGAACTGATCTCAATAAAATAATTGCAGAACAGAAGATACAAAATAGCGGATTAATGGAAGCATCTACAGCTGTTGAAGTTGGGCGTTTGATGGGTGCTCAGGGAAAATACACCGAAGCTCAAAATTTTTATGGTGTTGCAGATAATTTAATGATAGAACCAGTTGATGAGATTAATGCGGCTGTTCTTCGTATCCAGACGGCAATACATAAGCATAAAATATCTCAAGAACAGATGGAGCGATAATGAAAATATATATTACTTTACTTGCCCTAAGCTTACTTTTATTTACAGGATGTGGGAGTCAAAAACGTGTAGTTGTTACTCAAAAAGCTGCTCCAACATGGTATGACAATCCACCGCAAAACAGTTCAAATATCTTATATGAAGTGGGGCAGGGATACACTAAAAAAGAGGCGATAGACAATGCTCTTAGTATGATGATATCAACATTAAGCGTCTCAATCGAATCAAAGTATAAGAGTAAAAGCGTTGAAAGCCAAGGGACCGTTGAAAACTATCAAAAAACTGTTTCCAATGAGATTCAAAGTGAAGTTAAAAAAATTCGTATTAGTAATTATGAGGTTCTTAAATCTGAAGAGTTTGGTTTTAAAGATTATCGTGTTTTAGTCAAATCAGATAAGACAAAGATATTTAATAGTCTCAAGCAAGAACTTGATCAAAAATTTGCTTTTATTGACAAACGCTCTTTAAGTATCAAAAAGCAAAATGCACTTAAACAGATTAGTTTTTACAAAGAGGCAAAAGAGAGCGTCAAAGATGTCCCTAATACTCTTGTTGTAATGAGTGGGCTTCAAGGTAATTTTGATGCTAAGGGCTATCTAAGTAAGGTTTCACAAGTCAATACCAAGTATGAGTCACTTCTCGATACCATCTCTTTTAGCATCAAAGCAAATACGCAAGCTCAAAATCTTCAAGATAGTATTCGTGATGGATTAAGTGTACGTCAGCTACCTATTAAAAATGCTAAAGGTCCAGGGCATTTCGAGATCACTATCACATCCAAAATTCAAAAAGCCAATGCTTATGGTTTTACCTTAGCACGTAGCGCTATTGCCATTAAAGTCAAAGATTATAATGGTGCGATTATCGGAAGCAATAAGCTTAATATTGTAGGACAATCAACCCAAGGTTACGCTATTGCTAAAGAGAATGTAGCAATTAAACTGCAAAATATGATTGAAAAAGAGGGGATCGAAAAGGTTCTTGGTTTAGAACTATAATCGAAAAGATCTCCCTATTCTTATTTCCCAATCGCTCTATCAAGCTCAGCTAAAGAGCGATAATAATCATAATATGATGTGACCAATGAGGCAAGTGAATCAATATAGTTTTGACGTGCTTGTTGTAGCTCTATATAGTCTGATAAACCATGTTCATAACGTTTTTGGGCTTGGATATGCTTCTCTTTGGCGGCATTTGAGAGGCTTTGAGATAGTTTGAGAGCATCACGACTTTTATAAAGGTAAATAAAAGCATTACTTACCTCTTCTTTGATAGAGAGCTTGGCGCTATCAAGAAGAGATTTTGCACGCAGTAGGGCAATTTTTGCTTCACTGCTTTGTGCATCAGTTTTAAAGCCTGAAAAGATATTCCACTTGGCACTAATAAGTGCTTTATAATCTTTTTCTGGTGAAACAAATTGGTTTTCATCTACATTTTGCATAGTGAAATCACCAAGTGCATAGATAGCTGGATAATACTCAGCGTCAACACTGCGCAGTTGCGACTCAGCAGTTTGAATCTGGTGATAATAGGCTTTGAGTTCATAGCGATGTTGGTATGCAAACTTCTCTGATTCATCTATAGTAAGATTTCTTTTAGGGAGAGCCTCAAATAGATTGCTAAAATCAAGTTCATCTTGATAAACCTCACCTAGGTTTTCATTTGAATGAAGACCTATGATTTTCTTCAGTGCTACACGATTGAGTTTAATATCATAAAAGTTGTTTTGCTGTGAAAGTTGTCCTGATATAAGATTGACTTTTGCATCAGAAACATCTATTTTGGTACGAATACCTGCTTCAAAATAGCGCTCTGAGCGGTGAAGTTGTTGTTGATTTAACTTAACATTTTCACTATGGACTATCTTAAGACTTCTATTTTGCAAAAGGATATAGTAGGCATTTTTTACTTCAAATATCTTATTTGAAATAACCTGATTGAGTGTTGCTTGAGAGCTGTTTGCATCACTTCTAGCACTATCAATAACACCGCTTGTTTTACCAAAATCATATAAAAGCTGAGATGCACTAAGTGTCCCGCTTAAAATAGTATCATCTACTGAGTCAGCGTTTTGAAACTTCATGCCACCATAACCCGCACCTAAATTAAAATCAAGAGTAGGGAGGTAGTAAGACTCGGCTGTATTGATTCTCATCTTTGCAGCATTAAAATCAAGCTGTGACACATTGATATCAGGACTTCGCTTAAGTGCTATAGTAATAAGGTCATCAAGCGTATGTGAAGCATTTAAAAGCAATGCCGAACTTAATAACAGTATACTTACATGTAAGGCTCTCATATTGACTCCCTTCTAGTTTTCTCTTCTTCAATATTTACAAACTTCTCTCTCATTGTCTCTAGGAGTACATATAAAACAGGTACAAAAAGAGTAGAGATAAATGTTGCGGCTATCATACCAAACATCAAAACGATACCGATAGACTGTTGTGTGATAGCTCCGGCTCCTGTTGCGAAAGCAAGAGGGATAATACCAAATAAAAATGAAAGAATAGTCATCATAATTGCGCGAAAACGCAGACTTCCCGCCTTTATTGCTGATTCTATTATTCCAACGCCACTTTCTCTTTGCTCTTTTGCAAATTCAACTATTAAGATGGCATTTTTGGCAGCTAGGGCAACAAGAAGGACAAGTCCTACTTGGGCAAATGTGTTTAAAGGTAAGCCCATCCAGTGGAGTCCTCCAACTGCGCCAGTAACAACCATAGGAACTGAGAGTAAAATCATCAGAGGAAGTATCCAAGACTCATATTGAGCCGAGAGAACTAAAAATACAACTAAAAGTACAAAAAACACTACATATATCTGTGCATTTCCAGCTAAAGTCTCTTGATAACTCATTCCAGACCACTCATAACCATAAGATGCAGGAAGAACTTTTTTAGCTATCTCATCCATCGCGGCCATTGCATCTCCTGAACTATATCCAGGAGCTGCTGCACCATTTATCTGGATGCTTCTGTACATATTAAAGTGAGTAAGATTCTGAGGTCCTATCATCTCTTTGACTTTCAAAACCGCGCTTAAAGGAATCATATCGTCGGTTCTATTTTTAACAAAGAGTTTGTTTATATCTTCTTTTGAGCTTCTATACTCTTTGTCTGCTTGAACAAATACGCGAAATACCTTTCCAAATTTTGTAAAATCATTAACATAAATTGATCCAAGATATGCTTGCATGGTAGTAAAAAGATCACTAA
>JAYEPE010000363.1:0-7905 GCA_034723735.1 Campylobacterota bacterium
TTAAAAGAAGATGCTAAAGAGATAGAGTATATATTTTTAACGCATTCGCATATTGATCATATTGTAGATCTGCCTTTTTTGATTGATCTGTATTATGCTGATCAAAGACACACTCTACACATATATGCTCTTCAAGAGACTATTGATTCGCTCAAAAAACATCTTTTCAATTATGAGATATATCCTGACTTTTCACAAATTACTCTGCTCAACTCTTCAAATAAAGCCTTGGAATTTCATCCTATAGAGTATGGAGTTTCTTATACTATTGATGATATCACACTAACACCTTTTGAAACAAATCATACAGTCAAGAGTTGTGGATATATTATCAGGAAAAATAGTTACAGCATTATGTTTAGTGCTGATACATATATTAATGACACAATGTGGGATATTTTAAACAAAGATAGCTCTATTACAACATTGGTTACTGAAGTCTCTTTTCCATCTCACATGAAAGAGTTGGCACATTTAAGTAAGCACTATACCCCTGAGATACTTGCAACAGAACTTTTGAAACTTAAAAGAGATGATCTTGTTATCAATTTAACCCATTTTAAACCAAATTATTATGATATTCTTCGAAAAGAAATTCATGATTTTGATCTTTTGAAAAATGATGGTCAGATATTACATGAAGGCTTTGTAGTTCCTTACAAACGTCATTATACAAGTCAAAAACGTGAGTTGACTACAACTGAGATACTTGATAAATTGGTTCAAACAGGAATTTTACTCTCTTCAAATCAATATCCAAATCTCTTAGAAGAGACTATCTTGAGAAGTGCTATGGAATTAACTCAGGCGGATGCTGGTACTTTATATGCACTTGATAAGAAAAACAGACAACTTAGCTTTAAAGTTTTAGTTAACGAGACAATGAATATTAAACTTGGAGATATTGATTCTAGATTAACTTGGAAACCTTTAAATCTGTATGATGATGATGGAAATCCAAATCTTTCATCAGTGGCTACGGCCTCTGCTGTACAAGAAAAGCTTATAAATATAGTTGATGTATATAAAGCAAAAGAGTACAGTTTTACAGAAACAAAATTATATGATAAAAAGAGTGGGTATCGTTCAGAATCTATGCTAGTTGTTCCTATGCAAGATCATGAACAAAATGTTATTGGTGTTTTGCAACTTATCAATAAAAAAGATATTATGGGAAATATACTTACTTTTAGTAATAATGATGAGATGTTCACACGCTCCTTAGCTTCTCAAGCTGCTGTCTCTATTACCAAGCAAAAATTAATTTTAGATCTTGAAAATTTATTAGAAAGTTTTCTAAAAAGTATTAATATGGCACTTGATGAAAAGTCTCCATATACGGCAGGTCATGTAGGACGGATGGTTGAGATAACTGAAATGTTAGCTGCAAGCATAAACAGTGATAAGGGTCAATATAAAGATAAAACATATACAAAAGAAGAGTTAAAAGAGATACATATCTCCGCACTAATGCATGATATTGGGAAAATCGTAACGCCTGAGTATATTATGGATAAAGAGACAAAGCTTCAGACTGTTTTTGATCGTATTGTTTTGGTACGTATGAAAGCAGAAGTATTGAAACGTAATTTTAAAATTGAGTTACTCAATAAGAAAATTACACTAGAAAAATATGATAAGAAAATTAAAAAAATTGAAGATGATGTTGAATTTTTAACCCAGGTTAATCAAGGGAGTGAATTTTTTAGTGATGAAAATATCTCACGTGTTCATGAGATAGCAAAACACTCTTTTGAGATGAATGGTGCTATAGTTCATCTTATCAATACTGATGAACTTGAAAACTTATGTGTTCAAAAAGGAACTTTAACCCTGCAACAACGTCAAGAGATTAATAATCATGCTGCCATTAGTTTACGTATGTTGCGCATGCTCTCTTTTCCAAAAAAACTTTCACGAGTTCCTGAAATTGCAGCAGGACATCATGAAAAAATCAATGGCAAGGGTTATCCTTTAGGACTTAAAGATGATGAAATATCTTTTGAAGCTCGTCTTTTGGCTATTGCAGATATTTTTGAAGCCTTAACGGCATCAGATCGACCGTATAAAGCAGCAAAAAAACTTTCAGAGGCTATGGAAATTATTTGGATTATGGCAAAAAATAATGAAATTGACCGTGAAATATGTCGTTATTTTTATGAAAGTGGGCTTTATAGAGAGTATGCAATGAAGCATTTAGATGAAAAATATATTGACGATGTAAAGTTAGATTTTACTTTTTCTTGAAGTGCTGTTGTGGCACTTCAAGTTTAAAGTATTACATGTAAATGATTATTCGTCAAAAAAACCATTTTCAGTAAGAATGTCGATACCTTCTTGAATAGAATCAACAGAAATTTTAAACTTAGATTTTAATTCATCATCAAGTTTAAGTTCAATGATTTCATGGACCCCCTTGGCGCCTAGTACAACAGGTACACCAACAGAGATATCCTTATAGCCATATTCGCCATCAAGAATAACAGATGATGGCATAATGATGCGACTGTCATCAAGTATCGCTTCAACCATCACAGAGATAGAACGTCCTGGTGCGTAGTAAGCAGATGTTCCAAGATGTTTAACAATCTCAGCGCCACCATTTTTAGTACGCTCTATAATACCTTTCATGTCTTCTTTGGTGATAAGTTGCTCTAGAGGAACACCACCAACTGCAGAGATCTCTGGAAGTGGAATCATATTTTGACCATGATCACCAATAAGCATAGCACGTGTTTGACCCGAACCAAAACCAACTTTTTGATTGATTTGGTATGCCATACGAGCACCATCAAGTGCACCTGCCATACCTACGATACGACTTCTGTCCCAACCTGTCATTTTGTGAACTACATAGTTCATAATATCAAGAGGATTTGAAACACAAAGAATGACTGCATCAGGAGAATATTTCATAATATTCCCCACAACATCTTTCATAATTTTTGCATTGATTAAGAGCAAGTCAGCTCTTGTCATATCACTACGACGAGGAACACCAGCAGTAATTACAACGATATCACAACCACTCAAGTCACTAGCATCTTTTGCTGCAGTAACAATAGTTCCTTGAGGTGAGTAACATGTTGATTGCCCAATATCTAAAGCTTTCCCAATAGCAACGTCTGTATTGATATCATAGAGTACTACTTCATGGCATGTGCCTTTAATTACTAGGCTATATGCCGCAGTTGCACCAACAAAACCTGCCCCTACAATTCCTACCTTTCTACCAACCATACATAACTCCTTTCATCTATTGATTATGTTTATTCTAGTTTGCTTTAAGTCCAAATGTGAATCCAGCATTCACTTTTTCAATAAGTTCAGGCAAGATATCTTCATAATCACCTACAATTCCAAAATCTGAATTGACAAATATAGTCTCTTTAACATTATGATTGATGGCAACTATAGTTTCAGCTTCTTTCATGCCAGCGATATGTTGAACCGCGCCACTAATACCGATAGCTACATAGACTTTAGGGCGTACAGTTTTACCTGTTTGACCAATTTGTCTTGCGTACTCAGAAACACCTTCATCAACCATAACTCTTGAACAAGCCCACTCAGCATTTAAGCCTTGAGCTTTAAGAGCCTCTGCTAAATCTTTTACTTTCTGCATTGAATCACTCGTAGTACCTCTACCACCAGCAACAATAATATCAGCATCGAAAAGACCCTGCATACCACCCTCACCAATAACAGTTTCGATAATTTCAGTAACAAACTCTTTATCTGTAAGCTTTGGCTTAAAGTTTGTTAGCTTACCTTTTCTTGTCTCATCCATCTCAGGAACAGGGAATGTTCCCGCACGTGCAGTTGAGATTTGTGGGCATACAAAACCTAAGATAGTAGCAAGTTTTGACTCACCATAAGTAGGTCTTCTTGACTCTAAAATTGGAGCATAAACAATTTTTTTCTTTCTATCAAAATGTTCACCAATTTCAAGAGCAGTACAATCTGCTGTCACACCACCATGAGTTTTAACACCAATTCTTGGTGCCAATTCACGACCTGCTGTAGTAGCAGCAAAGAGTGCAATTTCTGGGTTTTTCTTTTTAATAACTTGCTCGAATGTTGTTGCAAATGGTAGAATTCTATACTCTTCTAGTCTATCATCCTCCACTACAACTACTTCATCAGCTCCACAAGCAATTAGCTCTTTTGGTAAATCACCAAGGTCTTTACCGATGATTAAACTAACAACTTTTGTGTCATTGCCAAGTTCTTGCGCTAAACTTCTTGCTGGTGTGAGTAACTCTAATGATGGTCTAGAAATTTTTCCATTAACAACTTCTGCCCATGTTAAAATTCCTGAGGCACCATCTCTAAAATCTACATCCTCAAAACCTTCAGGACGTTTTTTTGCTTTAGCTGCTTTTTTCTCTTTAACTTCTAAAGTATTTTTACCAGCTTTCATATTTTCGATAAGACTATCTACTAATTGGGCTTCACCGTGACCATCACACATCTTGACAGGTGCACGTTCACTTGTGATATTTGCTACTTTTGCAACAATAGTAGGAGAACCACTCAGTCCAATTTTCTCATCGCTTAATCCAACATCATCAATGTTAAATACAGTAACTTCAGAAGCTCTGGCCTTAATTGCACCACTAAGTGATGGTCGTCTAGGATCAACTCCTGTTGGCGTAAACGAGAGAGCACAAGGAAGTGGTAGTTTCATCATCTGATAACCACCCTCGATAATTCTCTTCGCTGTAATATTTCCATCTTTTAAATCAGCTACTTCAATAAATGTAGCTTGTGGAATATCCATATTTTCAGCAACTTGAGAAGGAACGTGTGCGGTGTCACCATCACTTGTTTGACGACCTGCTACAATAACAAACTCTTCATTAAGTCCTACGCCATAACCTAAGTGTTTGAGCATAGTTGCAATTGCTAAACCTGTTGCATAAGTATCTGAACCACCCAATCTTCTGTCACTTAGAAGATAGGCTTCATCATAACCCATAGAGAGTGCTTTTTTCAGTGAGACATCAAATGATGGTGGTCCCATAGAACAGACTATAAGTTTTGCATCTGGATTGTCAATCTTCATTTGGATACCTGCTTCTAAAGCGTATCCACAATCTATATTAATAATGGACTTCGCTTTCGTTCTATCCATTAAACCATCATCTCCCATTCTCATCTCAGATGGAAGAGGTACCTGTTTCATTAAGCTAATTATTGTTAATGCCATATTATATTCTCCTCAATCTTTTTACATGTTTGCATATTCTGGACCATCACCACCATAGGGGGTCATCCAAGTTATGCCATCTTCGGGAGATTTAATATCACATGTTTTACAGTGAACACAGTTCTCTGCATGAATACGAAGGCTCTCATTACCTTCTTTATCAGTATGGGCTTCATACACTTCTGCTGGACAGAAATATTGACATGGTGTGCCATACTCTTTCATATTGATACGATCAAATTTTTCTTTATCATTGATAGCGAGATGAACAATTTGTTCTTCGTCATGCATTGCTTTTGAGTAATAAACACTTGTTACCTTATCGAAGGTCAGCTTTTTATCAAAATCAAGTTTTCCTGCAAAACGCTGCGCAAACGGTGTTGCAGTATATTCACTTAGTTTTTTACACGTCTCATTATCAGCTTCAGTTGTTTGATCACCAAGAATTGGACAAGCACCACCTGTAATAAGCTGTACGCCAAATTTAAGTGCACCAGTAATCATACCACCTGCAAATGATTGTCTAAAGTTACGTACAGGGAAAAGTTCTTCACGAATACGTCCACCTTGAATAAGCTCATCATAATGAGCAAGCTGTGATTCACTAGTATCATTTTTAATAAAAGCTAAGGCTGCTGATTTGGCAGCACACATACCTGATTCAATCGCTAAGTGTACACCTTTAAGAGCTGGCATTGCAACTAATCCTGCACTGTCACCTACAATCATAAAGTTGTCACCATAAAGTTTAGGCATTGCTAAGTAACCACCTTCTGGTAATGTTTTAGCACCAAACTCAATAATTTTTCCACCTTCAAGAATTGCAGCTACTTTTGGATGTTGTTTCCATACTTGCATTGCAGCATGAATATCAAATGTAGGATCAACATAATCAAGACCTACAACAAGTCCTAAAGCAACTTTGTTGTCTTTAAGTCCGTAGATAAATCCTCCACCAAACTCTTCATTATCGTTGAGTGGATATCCAAAAGTATGTTGTACTTCTCCCGCCTGAATCGTCCCCTCAGGAACACTCCACAACTCTTTAACACCTAATGAATAGATTTGAGGGTTTTTATTGGCATCAAGATCAAAACGATTGATGACTGTTTTTGCTAATGAACCACGAGTTCCTTCTGCAAAGATAGTAATAGCTGCTTTGATTGAACTTCCTTCTTGAAAGTTCTTTAATTTATTACCATGATGATCAACACCTGTGTCTATTGTTTTGACACCTGTAATTTTACTATCTTCATAAATGACTTCATTGACAGCAAATCCTGTGTATATCTCTACACCTTTTTCTTCTGCAATTGTGGCTAAATATCTACAGATTTGACCAAGTGATGCAATCTGATTGCCCATATTATTCATGTATGGAGGATGAAATGGTAAATTCATACCTCCATCTTCACTCAGCTTTGTAGTCTGATCAATTGTGACTTCTGAATCAAAAGGCAATCCATCAAATGCCTCTTCACTGAGTAGTTCTTTAAATACTGCTGGTTTAATGACGGCACCTGAGAGTATGTGCGATCCAACCGAACTTCCTTTTTCAATGACAAGAATACGCTTGTCTTCACCTTTTTCTTTAAGTTTGTCAGCAAGATGTATCGCTGTTGCAAGCCCTGAAGGCCCCGCACCAATGATAAGTACATCTGTTACTATGGTATTATTTTGTTCCATAGACACCCCCTATAATTAAGATTAACTAAAGTATATTAACAAATTATTATGCGTCAATTTGACTTCAGTTTATCTAAAGAAAGGGCACATGCGTATCTTAAATTATTATACAAGTTATTATGTAACCTTTTGAAGCACTTGCAAGGTGTAATTTTTGATATAATGCACTATTAACAAAGGACTAATAACTTTGAAATTAACTAATATTAAAAAAGTAGGTCTTGTTTTAAGACCTTCGACACCGGAATTAAGAACTGTATTTTATGATGTTAAAGCTATGTTTGAAAAACATGGTATTGAAGTTCTTATTGATAATGCTAGCGCAAGAATGATAAACATTTATGGACAAAAATTTGATATTTTATGTAAAAATGTTGATTTATTACTCACTATTGGTGGAGATGGAACTCTTATATCTACAGTAAGACGTGCATATTCTTATGATCTCCCTGTTGTGGGTGTTCATGCTGGTAAACTTGGATTTTTAGCTGATCTTGATTTATCAGAACTTGAAAAATTTATTGAAAAAATGCTTCAAGGTGAATGCCGTATTGATGAACGTGTTATGCTTGAAGCAGTGATAACAACAAGTTCTGGAAAAACAAAGGTAATCGCTTTTAATGATATTGTCTTAACACGACCGTCTATCTCAAAGATGATTCATTTAGAGATGCGTGTTGATGGACGTGCTTTTAACACCTACTATGGTGATGGTGTCATTATTTCGACACCAACTGGTTCAACCGCATACAATCTCTCTGCAGGTGGTCCTGTGCTTTTTCCTTTAACTCGTGTTTTTGTTTTAACACCAATTAGCCCTCACTCTTTAACACAGAGACCTGTTGTTCTTCCTGCTCATTTTGAGATAGAGGTGCATACGCCTGATCAAAGTGGCTTAGCTATTGTTGATGGGCAAGATATTTATGAATTTGGAAGTGAAGATAGTATTATTATTCGTCTAGCTGAGGAATCTGCTCAACTGATTCATAGTGAAGAGTTTAATTATT
>JAYEPE010000364.1:0-7773 GCA_034723735.1 Campylobacterota bacterium
AAGTGAACTTTTGTCTAAAATATAAACCAAATAAAGCTTGGAATTTAATTCTTTGTAATTCACTTAGAAGTAGTGAATATGATGAGTTTGAGGGGGCAGATAGAGAGCAAGAACATCTGCGTTTTATCACATCATATACTTTTTAATATACTCGAGGGGTTTGGCATAAATTTATTTGTCGGCGAAACTTAAGTGTTGATACAGGTCAGGCGTTGAAAATTTACTTTTAAACATGTTATATTTGTACTTAAATTGTGTTCATTAGCATAACTCATAAAGTTTGCATAATAAACTCCATAATAATTTATTATTTCAACTTCTCAGCAACAAGCTCATTAACCACTTTTGGATTTGCTTTGCCGCCTGTACTTTTTAGAACTTGACCTACAAAAAAGCCTAATAGTTTGGTGTTACCTGCTTTAAACTTAGCAACATTATCTGGGTTTTTTGCAATTATATCGTCGATGATAGGTGAAATTTTAGCTGGGTCACTTATTTGAATGAGTCCTTTATCTTCGACTATTTGTGTTGGATCTTCGCCAGATTTAACCATCTCTTCAAATACTTGTTTAGCAATTTTACTTGAGATAGTTCCATCATCAACCATTTTAACAAGCTCGGCTATCTGATTTGCATTAAACCTAAGCGCATTCACTTGCATCTGTTTTAACTCTCTAGCTACCTCATTGACCACAATGTTTGCAAGAGCTACGCGACTATTAAGAACAGATAAAGCCTCTTCATAAAATGATGCTAGGTTCTCATCACGAGCTAAAGTATTAGCAACTTCACTGTTTAGTCTAAACTCATTGGTGTACTTATCAAATAGTGTTTGTTGTGTTTCACTCATAGCTACTACTTCACCATCTATCTGCACTTTTTTAGCTTGAGGCTTAGAGTGAATCTCTTTTTTCTTTTTTCCCCAAGAGTCTTTAAGAGAAACAATCTTGTTAAATACAGGGTTTTCATCTGTGTAGTCTATTGGGTCAGCGTAAAAATACCCCTGCCTTTCAAACTGGAATCTCTCATCAGGTTTATTTAGGATTACAGCAGGCTCAACAAGAGCATTTTTGATAACTTTTAAAGAATCTGGATTTATATCTTCGATGCCCTCGGGAGCCTCATTTTTAAACAATCTATCATAAAGCCTTATTTCAACTCTTTTAGCTTGTGTAGCACTTACCCACTGGATAGCACTTTTTACTTTGATGCCACTAGTATCGCAACCACTCTTAGAATCAGGATTATATTCAGCTTTTATCTCTACAATATTGCCATGAGAGTCTTTTATAACTTCCTTACATGTAATGATATAAGCATGTCTAAGTCTTACAGATTGCTCTGGGGTAAGACGGAAGTAAGCCTTTGGAGGATTTTCGTTAAAATCATCACGTTCAATATATATCTCACGAGAAAAAGGTATCTTTCTTGAACCCTCTTTAGCTATATCATGGGGATAGTATGGTGCATCAATATCTTCACTTCCTTCATAATTTACAATAGTTACTTTTAATGGGTCAAGAACAGATAGTACGCGTGGTACTTTTGTATTTAAATCATCTCTTATACAAAATTCTAGCTGTGCAACATCAACCATAGAGTTTGCTTTTGCTATGCCTATTTGATCACAAAAGTTTAAGATAGACTCTGGAGTATAACCCCTTCTTCTATATCCAGCGATAGTAGGAAGGCGAGGGTCATCCCAACCACTAACCACTCCACCTTCTACAAGCTCTAGTAGTTTTCTTTTACTCATAACAGTATAGTTGATGCCAAGTCTTGCAAACTCATGCTGATAAGGTCTATGCGTTTTGAGTCCCAAGGTGTCAAGTACCCAGTCATAAATATCACGATTGTTTTCAAACTCTAGTGTACAGATAGAGTGAGAGATACCCTCAATATAATCAGATAAGCAGTGAGCAAAGTCATACATAGGGTAGATTGACCATCTGTCTCCTGCTCTGAAGTGATGTGCATGACGTATGCGGTACAAAAGTGGGTCTCTCATCTTCATATTTGCAGCAGACATGTCAATCTTGGCTCTTAATACATGTTCACCATCTTTAAACTCACCATCTTTCATTCTCTCAAAAAGGTCTAGATTTTCTTCAATACTACGCTGAGCAAACTTACTACGTTTTCCAGCCTCTGTAACTGTTCCACGATACTCTCTCATCTGCTCTTCATCAATAGAATCAACATAGGCCTTACCCATTTCGATAAGCGCAACTGCGTAATCATATAGCTTAGGAAAATAATCAGATGTAAAACGCACACTGTTATCCCACTCAAAGCCAAGCCACTCTACTGCATCTTTAAGTGCCTCAACATATTTTGTATCTTCTTTTGTTGGATTAGTGTCATCCATTCTCAGGTTACAGTGACCATTATATTCACGAGCGATACCAAAATTTATAAAGATAGACTTAGCATGCCCGATATGTGGAAACCCATTTGGTTCAGGAGGAAATCTTGTAACAACCTCTTTGTACTTACCAGACTTTAAGTCCTTTTCAACTATTGTAGATAAAAAATTTTTGCTCTCACTCATTATTACGAAACCTTTTGGTTTTTAAACTTCTATAAACCTTGCATTTTATCAAATAAGTGCTTATCATGTAATCAAAAGTTCAAAGTCTCAAGTTACACCTTCTAATTTACAATACGCTAAGCATACTAAGCTATAATCACGCCACTAAAATATAGATAGGCTTATGCACCAAATATTAGAAAAAATCAAATCGGCACGTCACATTGTTCTTATTACACACATCAACCCTGATGCGGACTCTATGGGGAGTGCTTCAGCATTTTATTCATATATTTTACAGATTCAAAAAAAGGTGTCACTTTTTTCTTCTACTAAAAAAATTGATACTAGGTTAAGGTTTTTGCCTTGGTGTGAGACATTAAAACATCAGATACCGCCAAGTTGTGATCTGGCTATCAGTTTTGATTGTGCCTCTATGAAGCGTCTCGGCAGTGAGCTAAGTATTGATTTGATTAATTTTGATCATCATAAGAGCAATGAACATTTTGCAATGCTTAATATTGTAGATCCCAATGCGATAGCGACAACACAGGTTGTTTATGATTATTTTATTTCTCAAGGCGTAAAAATTAATCCTAAAATGGCAACAGCTCTCTATGCGGGATTACTTGATGATTCTCAAAATTTCATCAGTGATAAAACAGATGCACGTAGCTTTGATATGGCAAAAGTATTATTGGAAAAAGGGGCAGATAAAGAGAAGGTAGTCAGCCATCTCTTTCAAACATCATCTTTATCAGGTTTACGTTTAAAAGGTTTGATGCTCTCAGCGATGCAACTTTATGGGGATGCTAGCATTGTAGTACACAAGGTTAGTAAAGAGATGTTAGACTCTTGTGGGGCAAAGGTTTCAGATTGTGAGGCAGCCTTAGAAGAGTCACTATTTCTTCCAACAGTGAAGGTGTCATTATTGGTATGTGAGCACGCTCATGATTCACTCAAGGGCTCTATTCGTACAGATGGAACTATTGATGCTTCTCTTATTGCACGTAGGTATGATGGCGGTGGTCATCTTAAGTCAGCAGGATTTTATTGTCATAATATCACAATAGAAGATGCATGTAAAAATTTAATAAAGGATATTCTTGAGAAAAAAAGGTAATTTTGGATCCATCATTTTTATGTTGGTATTAATAGCAGGTATGGGGGGTGCTGTATTTGTCTCTTTTTCCCCAATGTTTGAGAGTCAGCCACCACGTGTTAGTATGGAAAATAATGGTTTTTGGAATCTCAAAGCACCTTTACATGTAAAGATTGATGATGCAAGCGGTATTAAATCATACAAGGTAACGCTTATCTCTAAAAAAGAGAAGATTGCACTCGAACAAGAACGCCTCTCTTTTCCTGAATCTGAAATTTCATTAACACTGAAGGTACCTAAACGTATAGCATCATTTAAGCCTGAAGAGGTCACTATTGTTGTAGAAGCCAATGATGCAAGTAAATGGAACTTTCTCGCAGGCAATAATGCTAAAAAGAGTTATACTCTTAAGGTCGATACAAAAAAACCACGCTTAAGTACTCTTGTTAATTCAATGTATATTCATAAAGGAGGATCAGGACTTGTCATTTTCAAGGCTGATGATCCTAATCTCAGTGAACTCTATATTGATACCAACTATGGCAAGCGCTTTAAGCCTCAAACATTTTATAAAGAGGGTTATTATATCTCTTTAGTAGCATGGAAAGTTACTGAAGCAAGCTTTAAAGCAACTATTATTGCCAAAGATAGTGCAGGAAATGTTCGTAAAAGCACCATCCCTTATCGTACAAAAAATCGTAGATACCGCACCTCAAAAATCAAACTAAGTAATCGATTTCTTGAAGGAAAAATTGCCGAACTTGCGGAAACTTTTGAGATAGAAGCTGAAGATAGTATAGAGAAATTTAAGATAATTAATGAAGATATACGAGCAGAAAATGAGAAATTAATTCATGAACTCACTTCAGTAGTACATGAAGATGAAATTATTCAAACTCATAATATCAAACCATTTTATCCACTAAGAAATGGTAAAAAAGTAGCTAGTTTTGGAGATCACCGCTTATATTACTATAAAGGTGAAAAAGTAAGTGAATCATACCACTTGGGTCTTGATTTGGCAAGTGTAAAGATGGGTGCTATTTTAACGCAAAATGCTGGTAATGTTGTCTATTCAGATTACAACGGTATTTATGGAAATATGCCAACTATTGATCATGGTCTAGGTCTTTATAGTCTTTATGGTCACTGTTCAAGTTCAAGTGTTCATGCTGGTGATAGTGTGAATGCAGGTGAGTTAGTGGCAAATACAGGTATGAGTGGCTATGCAATGGGTGATCACCTCCACTTTGGTATTTTAGTCCAAGGTATCGAAGTACGTCCTGAAGAGTGGATGGATAAAAAGTGGATTAAACTCAATATCCGTGATACAATCAAAGATGCTAAAAAGATTATAGATAGACAATAATCATGGCTAGGATACTTGATGTATACAGCTTATTTAAAGGGCACATAAAGTAAAAACTGATAGAATTGTCAATATAATTTATAGGCTAAGCTATTGAAAAAAATATTAACTCTTTTAACTGCGAGTGTCCTAATTGCTATTGGACTTACTGCCCTTTATAAACATCTTACCTATCAATTTGAAACTATAACTGAAAACAGAGTATATAAATCAGGTGCCATGCCTCCTGAAACTTTGATAGAGTACGTGAAAGAATATAAGATAAAAACTGTAATTGATTTACGCCATCAAGATTTACATGATGCACTCAATCCTGGAACTATTACGGAAATTATGGCAGAACGAAAAGCTTTAGAAGGAGTTGAAGGAGTCAATCACGTTCACATACCTTCAGGGCAAATTCCTTCTCAAAAGACACTCACCAAATTTTATGAGGTTCTTGATGATAACAGCTCTTATCCTGTTTTAATTCATTGCTATCATGGAACAGGACGTGCAATGATTTACTCTTCACTTTATCGTATCGAATATGAAAACTGGGGAAATGAACAAGCAAGAGACAAGACGCGTCTCCTTGTAAAATGGAGTAGTTTTGATGAGGGCAAAGGTAAAGGCAATTTTTTGATACACTACAAAAAACGTGACTCGGGTGAATTTGATAGCAATCATTTCAAGAAGTCTCGTGCGTATTGATTTTAGCAAAAATACAAAATTCATCTACTATACAGGTCAAATATTACGTCTTTGCATCCCTGGTTTTTACTATCAAAGTCAATTAAAAAAGAGACTTGAACGTGCTAAAAACAATCCATCCCTTCAAAAACGTTTAGAGTATTACAATAAGCTAAATGAGAATTTTGAGATTCCAAATGAAGCTAAAAGCATTCAAGAGTTTCGTAAAACTGAGAAGAAAAAAACTTACTTTTTTGATCTCATAGCACCCTTGCGTTATTTTAAATCAGATTTGAAAATCTCTTACCTTTTTGGAGATATCACAAGCGTACCCAATAGACCTGCTGTCCTTAAAAGTCGGCCGATTGAAGGCAAGAACGAAAACAGTATCTTAATGAAACTCAACAAGGTGCGTCATTTTATTTTTGTGAATGATACGATTGCCTTTAAAGATAAAAAAGATATGGCAGTATGGCGAGGTAAGGCCTATCGTGACCACCGCAAAGTCTTTGTAAAAAAATACTACAATCATCCACTTTGCAATATCGGACAGACCAATACCAAGTACGACCTTAGCGTTCCTTGGCAAAAAGAGAAACTCAGTTTAAAAAAACAGTTAGAGTATAAGTTTATTCTCTCTATCGAAGGCAATGATGTTGCTTCGAATCTTAAATGGGTTATGTCATCAAATTCACTCTCCATGATGTCAAAACCAAAATATGAGACATGGTTTATGGAAGGCACTTTAATACCGAATGTTCACTATGTTTTATTAAAAGATGATTACTCGGACTTAGAAGAGAAGATACGCTACTATACAGAACATACTGATGAAGCCTTAGCAATAATTAAAAATGCCAATGCTTTTGTTGGAGAGTTTCTTGATGAAGAGACAGAAGCGTTGCTCTCACTTTTAGTCTTAGAAAAGTTTTTTAAACAATCTTCTCAGATACCTTCATAAATTTTGATATACTCTTGAGACATTTTTTCGACTGAAAACTCTGCAATTTTTTCTTGTGATGCCGAAATAAACTCTTTACGCAGTTTTTCATCTGCATACAATCTTTCAATTGCTTCTGAAATGGCTTGAAAATCTTGAGTCGGTACTAAAATACCATTTTTTTCATTTGTGATAATATCAGGAATTCCACCTACATTCGACGCGATAATAGGAACATTTCCAGACATAACATCCAATAGTATGGAGCCTAGACCCTCATTGTTTGAAGGAAATACAAAGAGATTGAGGGCATGAATATAATCACCAACATTATCCACAAAACCCTCAAATGTGATGGCATCACTATCACTACAGAGAGATTTTAAATACCCTTCATCATCGCCTCTTCCAAGTAATATTAGATGAATATCTCGATACTTACCTTGCAGGCTTTGAACCGCATGAATTAGATAGGATTGCCCTTTATGTTTCTCATCCAAGGCACCAATATGGCCAATAAGAAATTTTCCATTAAAACGCTCTTTGATTTTAGCCAGCTTCGCCTTATTCACTTGGAAACCACTAAATGCACTAGGAATAATCTGACAACTTGCATCAGGAGAGACTCTGAGAATCTGCTTTTCAATTGCTTTAGAGAGAGCGACACTTTTTTCTGCTTTTTTATACATTATTTTGTTTAAAAAATTTGATTTAATGGCATTATCAACACGCCTCGTAACTATGTAAGGAATACCTTTGAGCAAAGAGGCGATATATGCAAACTGTAACGCCTTGGTCTCGTGAGCATGAATAACATCTGCTCCATTGATTGCGCTTACATGTAGAGCGTAAGGTTTTGATATTTCAATAACACTTAGACTGTTGATATCTTTACATCGCTCACCTAGTTCAGAACCTTTTCGTACGAGAAGCGTTTGTATCATCTTAGTGTTACTTATAGATTGAATCAACAATTGAGTCTGTCGTTCTCCTCCACGAAAACCCTTAGCAAAATTTACATGTACAATATGCACGCAGCTCCTTTTTAAAAATGATTTTAGCTATACACATCCCACTTATATATTCCCACTTTTAAATAAAAGATAAGCTATTAGCTACAAGGCAGATATCCGCAGGAGCTATTAATAGCTTCAAGGGTA
>JAYEPE010000365.1:0-29043 GCA_034723735.1 Campylobacterota bacterium
GTCTTTAGCTCAGTTGGTTAGAGCCCTCGGCTCATAACCGAGTGGTCGAGAGTTCGAGTCTCTCAGGACCCACCACCTCTTAATCTAATCCAATCCAATATCATCCATAAAATCCCTGAAATACGAGACAAGCTACTTTTTCAATAATACTTTTGATATAACATCTTGAGTAATTTCCTTAAAAGGATAAGATTCAATGCTGTAACATAAACACTTTTCCAATCTATTTTTATAATTCTTAGCATATGCTATTTTTGCTTCAGAACTTAAATATGATTGCTCAATGAGTTTGTATACTTTATCGGTGGAGAGAAGGATGTTGTTAAATATTTTTATAAGTCTTTTATCTGATATACCTACCATTTTTGCAAATTCCTCAAAATCCTGTAGAGTGTAGTAGCCCATCGCTCCAAATGCTTCTGTTTCGTACTCTCTAAATAAATCAAGTCCAGCTATGCCATTCTCCTCTGGAAGATGATATTTAGTAAATAAAATATCATAGTTAGGAGAAAGAGAGTAGTCAACTCTATCAGTCTCTCTCATAAGAGAGAAGTTCTTTAGATGTGCATCACCGTTTCCTATCTAGTATTGCCCCAAAATCAAATAGATCTCTTGACTTTTCTCTTGAAAACAGTGCTACAATTTTTAGTTTAGCAATGGATTTTAAATCTAATATCTTTATATTTGAGTTTTCAAACTGTGTAAACGACGACTCGTTTAATATCTCCAACTGTAGAGCTCTACTTGCTTTAAAAAACTCTACTTTTACACCATCTAAATTAAATTTTAATATATGCTCATCTGGAAATAAACCTGCCAATCTAAGCGCAAATTCATTTTCATCATTGACTTTTTTAGCATTAATAGACAGCATTGATGACATTATTGTTTTATGCTTGAGTGAGTTAGCACTTACTATATCTATATCTTCAGATATTCTGTGATTTATGTAATATGATAGCGCTGTTCCACCTATAAAATACAGATCATAGTTAAATAAATCTAAACCTTGGATTTTTTTGAGTGTTTTAATTACATTAACAGTCATTTATTATCCTGGAGAGTTCTCTATACATATCATTTTTATTGTAACTTCCACTCAGTTTGATATCGATACCACCTGTGCTAATATAGCCTTTATCGTACATTTTTTTGTACTTATCGTTTAGTACATATCTAACAAGGGATTTCCCATAATCTTTGCATATCTGCTTTATGTCTCCAGCATCCATTAAAGATAAGTAGTTGTAGATAATAGAGTAAACTGTTTGATTACTTGTTTCATTAGTCTGCCAGAAGCAGTTAGTAGTATATTTTTCAGGATTAAATACTACAACATCACTGATGTCGTGAAATGACTGTTTTTCTTTGGTGTCACCATAATCAAGCGACTCTAAAAGAGTATAAAGTCTAGTTCTATTTTTTTTCCAATCTCGTAGTGTTCTATCTGGGATATCTAATAATCTACTGATTTCTTGTTGAGTCATAATCATCCTCTTTTTATAATTATAGGCGAATACCGCCTAATTGTCAAATTTAAAATAGCCTTACTTTATCTAGAGGGCACAACTAGAAGAAAGGAGTTGCTATTTTTATAGCGTATTAATGAAACCTTAGAAAAGGCAACTAATGACATGTCTATAACTTTAGAGACTATAAATATGAAAAGCTATATAATGATATTATTTAAGAATTTGAGGCTGGCATGAGCAGAACAAAAAGTGGTAAACATAGTGTGGGATATGGCTTATAAGTTATTCTATTGTTTATATGAGCAAACAGTCCGTGCAAACCCTGTGTTATATGCTACTTCAATTTATGCTTCTGCAGATAGAGCATTTGAAAAGGAGAAAAACAAGGAAAGGGTAGAGACCGTTCAGGGTTTTGTGTCAGTAACCGATAGTCATTAAAATTATATCATAGTTCAACTTCTGCTCCTTTATTTAGAGACAGTTCCAAATATTACTCTATTTGGAACTGTCTAGTTTATAGGGGATATTCCAGATAGACTTGCAAATAAAATAAGAATAGATTTTAACAGTATTTTTAGTATCATACCAGATGCCAAGAAAATCAATACCACTTGAACACTTTTTTCAAGAAGAGAAATCTCATTGTTATGGATATCTTAATCATGAGACTGACCGACTCGAAAAAGAAATATGCTCAAAGATCAAAACATCTTTGAAAAATAAACTTGAAAGAGACCTTACAGATGAACAGTTTAAAATATTCAAACTCTTTACTAGATAGCAATCGCAAACCTTCATGCATAATGTCCACATACATATAGGTGACTCTAGCCAGGGGATTTATCATATGTTGATTAGACACTTCAGAGAAAATGGAGATAAAAATGGTGGTAGAATTGAATATATAGACATGATGCTGATTCCTGAAATTTTGGAAAAAGTGAGACCTAAACTACAAAGCAATGGAAATAATGCATATAAATATACAAAAGATGGGAAAGACTTTGTGTTGATTACATATGAAATATCAGGAAAGTGGTTTTTTAATACATTTTTTAATGATGATAAAATATAAGAAAAATGCAGCGCCCAGCGACGACATTTTGAGCAATACCCTAATTGATAAAGCTACACCGGCTAAAGAAGTAGGAACCGGAAACATTTTTCTTACAGAAGACCTATTTCTTAAGATACAGTATAACATTATTTAGTAAATATGTCAAAATAGGCGGAGAACCAACAAGCAACCTATTTAGAGAGTTGGAATGTCCCCTATAAAGTAGACAGCTTTATGTAGTCAACAACCTCTTATATTAGGAACACAAAGCACTAAAATGAGTTTTCCGTGTTCCGCAAAGTGTTCAAAAAGTCTAAACCCTAAATTCTCACAAACCCTTAGGTATTTTGGAACAAAAAAAATCTTCAAATTTTTCACAATACATACACCACCACTATAAATATATTAAACAAAAATCCAGAAAAAGGAATTAACACTCAAATTGAAATCTAAAGAGATAGACAATAGAGAATATTAGAAGCTTTACACACCTACCCCAGCCTTACCAAAAAATTTGGCAAAAAAAGGCTAGAACCGAAGCCCTATTTTCAACTATGATTTTTTAAGTAAATTTTTTGAGTTTTAGCTACTGCTCCCCTTCAATAATAGCCCACTCCGAAAAAGGCATCATCGCAACTTTTACAAAAGGATGATGCAGGCTCCCCTCAGAACCAACAGTTACAACCTCTACATGTAAGACATTATTCTCAATGATAAAAGCCTCAACACTCTCTATCTTTTTAAACAGAGCATCTTGCACAGCAAAAGGCATACATAAAACAATGCGCTGATGTTCAGGGAGATAAAAATCGATACCTTCTGTATAGTAAAGCTTGAAATCACGTTTTGTCATCTCTAAAAATATAAGATTTTCAAAAAGACGTACAAAATATTTTTGTATAGTAAGAGAGTTTTTTATAGCAATATCGCAGAGATAGAGTTTTTTTACAGCTCGGGTGTGTTCATATTTTTCTAACTGATAGATATAGCGTTTAGCTAAAAGGGAGTCTAAATTTTGATAGAGTTTATCTTTTGAAATACGGCGTTCACTTTTGAGTCGTTCGTAAATTGCAAAGGCAGAGAGTTTTAAAGCAGCATTCTTAGCGATAAAGCTAAGAATATCAAATTCAATATCATTTAAGCGAGATGAGAGTTGCTCTTGCAGATATAGATGACGTGATTCGCTCGGTATAGAATGCATTACCGGATAACCACCAAGTTGTAAAAAGTGATTGAGTGCAGTTGAATCATATTTTGGCTCATACGCTAAGAACTCTTCATAATCAAGGGGGTTTATAAGCAGAGGTTCCAAGCCTGTGTCTTTAATAATTTTCTCTGAGGATATGATAAGTTGAGCAATAGTAGGAAGTTTAATAGCCTCAATATAATTATCTAAGACCAAAATTTGTATCTTATTTACATGACAAAAGTCTTCAAGAGAGGCATTTAGTTTATTGATATCTAAACGCCTATCTCTACAATCTATATAAAGATAGCTATTTTTCTTACATGTAAGGAGATATTGTTTGAGCAATAGAGTCTTTCCTGATTGAGTTACACCAATAAGTTGTAAAGAATTTTCATCAATAATAACTTTTCGAGGAATAAATTTGCTTACATGTAAGCTCTGCAAATAATAATCATTAAGTAAACTTTCCATCGAATTTCCTCTTTTTCATGTTTAGTATTTTAGCACTTCCTTATTAAAAGGAAATAAAATTACTATAATTTTAGACTAGACCCCCTAAAACCCTTGAATCTAGAAATAAATGTCGGTATAATTCCGCTCCCTTTAATAGTTAGGCAGTGACCTGACGAGTTCTTTATAAGGAAAAAATATGGAAAAAATTCGTTTAAAACTTAGAGCGTATGATCATCGTGTACTCGATCGTTCAGTAGCATCTATCGTTGAAGCTGTAAAGCGTACGGGTGCGGAAATCCGCGGCCCAATCCCTTTGCCAACTAAGATTCGTAAATATACAGTACTTAAGTCTGTTCACGTTAATAAAGATTCTCGTGAGCAATTTGAGATTCGTATGCATGCACGTTTGATTGATATCGTTTCTGCTACGCCAGATACGGTTGATTCTCTTATGAAATTGGATCTTGCACCAGAAGTGGACGTTGAAGTTCGCTCTATGGATAAGTAAGGAGTAACTGATGGAATATATTGTTGAAAAAATCGGCATGAGCCGTACAATCACAGTACCAGCTAAACCTGTTACCCTTCTTAAAGTGGTAGAGGTTAAAGTATGTGAAGTAACTGATGGTACTGCTATCGTTGCTTACAACAGTGGTAAGAAAATGAATAAAACAGTTGAAGGTCAACAGAAGAAATATGAACTTTCTGCTGATTTCAACCGTTTTGCAACATTAGATGTTGCTAATACTGAGGCAGGTGATTTAGATCTTGCTCCACTTAGCGAAGCTAGCGTTGTTAAAACGAGTTTTAATACTAAAGGTCGCGGTTTTACTGGTGTTATGAAACGCTGGAATTTCGGTGGTGGACCAGCTGCGCATGGTCACCGCTTTCATAGAACGGGTGGTTCAATCGGTAATGCTGAGTGGCCAGGTCGTGTAATGAAAGGTCGTAAAATGGCAGGTCAACACGGTAATACTAAAAATAGTGTAAAAAATGAAATTCTTTCATTTGACGCTGAAAATGGTGTATTAGCTGTTATTGGTTCTGTTTCAGGTCCTAATGGTGGACTAGGTCGTATAAAGGTTGTTAAATAATGAGCGCTATTGTACTTAATGAAAATTTTGAAAAAGCATCTGAGTTAGCATTACCAGAAAGCTTTGAGGGTATTCACTCTCATAACCTTTATCTGTATGTAAAATCATATCAAGCAGCACTACGTGCGAATACTGCAACGGCTAAAGGTCGTTCAGAAGTTCGTGGTGGTGGTAAAAAACCATGGGCTCAAAAAGGTCGTGGTGGTGCTCGTGCTGGTTCTACTCGTTCTCCTATCTGGGTAGGTGGTGGTAAGGCTTTTGGGCCGAGCAACAACCGTAACTACATCCAAAAAGTGAACAAAAAACAGAAAAAACTTGCATTGAACTTTGCTCTTGATGAGCATGCAAAAGCAGGTACACTCTATATTGTTGATAGTATCAATGTTGAGTCTGGTAAAACTAAAGATGCAAAAGCAATCTTTAATAAAATCGGTGCTCGTGACGCATTATTCGTAAAAGCAATTTTAGATGAAAAATCATTCTTAGCATTCCGCAATATCGACTCTTCTTATTTAATTGAAGAGCACGAACTTAATGCCTACTTAGCAGCAACATATCGCGCGGTAGTTATTGAGAAAGCAGTCTGGGAAAACCTGAGTAAAGAGGCATAAGATGGCAGATATTACAGATATTAAATCAATAATTTATACTGAAAAGACTTTAGCTCTTCAAGAAGAGGGTGTTGTTGTAGTACAAACCTCTCCTCGTATGACTAAAACAGGTCTTAAAGAGGTGTTTCGTGAGTATTTTGGAATTATTCCAACAAAAATTAACTCACTAAACCAAGCGGGAAAAGTAAAACGTTTCCGTGGTGTTGCTGGTAGACAAAACAACTTTAAAAAGTTCTATGTTACATTGCCAGAAGGCGCACAAATTGAAAGCTTGGCGGTTTAATTATGGCTATTAAAACATACAGACCACTGACACCGAGTCGTCGTTTTTATACAAACGTTGACAGTAGTGATATCACGGCAAAAGCATCAGTTCGTTCACTTCTTGTAAAACTTCCAACTCACTCTGGACGTAACAATAATGGACGTATCACTTCTCGTCATAGACAAGCAGGTGCTAAAAAACTTTATCGTATTATCGATTTCAAACGCAACAAATTCAATATCCCAGCTACAGTAGCTGCAATTGAGTATGATCCGTATCGTAACTGTCGTATTGCGCTTCTTAACTATGCAGATGGTGAAAAGCGTTACATTCTTCAACCAAAAGGTTTGAATGTAGGTGATGTTATCTCATCAGCAGATACAGGACTTGATATCAAGACTGGTAATACAATGAAATTAATGAATATCCCTGTGGGTACATTAGTTCATAATATTGAGCTTAAACCTGGTAAAGGCGGACAAATGGTTCGTACTGCTGGTGGATCTGCTCAAATTATGGGTCGTGATGGTAAATACGTTTCACTACGTCTTCCATCTTCAGAGATGCGCCTTGTTCTTGGTGAGTGCCTTGCTACTATCGGTTCAGTTGGAAACGAAGAGTTTGGTAATATTGTTATCGCTAAAGCAGGTCGCCAACGTCACTTAGGTAAACGTCCTCAGACTCGTGGTTCTGCAATGAATCCAATTGATCACCCACATGGTGGTGGTGAAGGTAAAACGAATTCAGGTCGTCACCCTGTTACTCCATGGGGTAAACCGACTAAAGGTGCGAAAACACGTCGTAAAAAAGCAAGTGATAAACTTATTATTACACGTCGTAAACCAAATGCGAAAAGGGTAGGTTAAGATGGCTCGTTCAGTAAAAAAAGGTCCATTTGTTGATGAGCACTTAATGAAAAAAGTGCTCGCAGCTAAAGAAGAAAAAAGTAAAAAACCGATCAAAACTTGGTCACGTCGTTCAACGATTTTACCAGAGATGATCGGTTTCACACTTAACGTTCACAACGGTCGCCAATTTGTTCCTGTTTATGTAACAGAGAACCATATCGGTTATAAACTTGGTGAATTCGCACCTACACGTACATTTAAGGGCCATAAAGGTTCTGTACAGAAAAAAGTAGGTTAATCATGGCTAGAGCATTATTAAAGTTTATCCGTGTATCACCAATCAAATCACGTCTTATTGCACGTGAAGTTCAGGGTATGAATGCTGAAGAAGCTATGGCTGCTTTAGAGTTCACTCCAAACAAAGCGGCTAAAATCATCTCTAAAGTTATCGCTTCAGCGGTAGCGAACAGCGGTGAAGAAGCAGAAGATTGTATCGTAAAATCTTGTCGTGTTGACAACGGCCCGGTTCTTAAACGTTTCCGTCCACGTGCTCGTGGTATGGCGTCAGGTATCCGTAAACCAACAGCACATATCTTAGTAGAAGTAGAGGGCAAATAATATGGGTCATAAAGTTAATCCTATTGGTCTTCGCCTAGGCATCAACCGTAACTGGGAGAGCCGCTGGTATCCAAATTTTAAATCTGCACCAGCAAATATTGGTGAAGATCACAAAATCCGTACTTTTTTGAAAAAAGAGCTTTATTATGCGGGTGTTTCTAACATCATCATTGAGCGTACGGCAAAACGTCTCCGTGTTACTATTGTAGCAGCGCGTCCTGGTATCATTATTGGTAAAAAAGGTGCGGATATTGAGAAGCTAAAAGGGAACCTTCAAGTTTTGATTGGTAAACAAATTGCAGTTAATATCAAAGAAGAGAAAAAAGCACAGGCATCTGCACAACTCGTAGCAGAAAATGTTGCAACACAACTTGAGCGTCGTGTTGCCTTTCGTCGTGCGATGAAAAAAGTGATGCAAGGTGCTCAGCGTTCAGGCGCTAAGGGTATCAAAATTGCTGTTGCTGGTCGTCTTGGTGGTGCTGAAATGGCACGTACTGAGTGGTATCTTGAGGGACGTGTTCCTCTTCATACACTTCGTGCAAAAATCGATTACGGTTTTGCTGAAGCGAACACTACTTATGGAATCATTGGTATCAAAGTATGGATCTTCAAAGGTGAAGTTCTTACTAAAGGTATCCAAGCGGAGCCAAAAGAAGAGAAACGCGAGCGTCGTCCTAGTAAACGTCCTATGCGTGAAAGAAAGGCGGACTAATCCATGTTAATGCCAAAAAGAACGAAATATCGTAAAATGATGAAAGGTCGTAACCGTGGTTATGCACGTAGCGGCTATACTTTAGCATTTGGTGATATTGCACTTAAAGCAACAGAAGCAGGTCGTATCTCTTCACGTCAAATTGAGGCAGCTCGTATTACTGCGACTCGTCATATTAAACGTCAAGGTAAAATTTGGATTCGTGTTTTTCCTGCTAAACCATTAACTGCTAAGCCTCTTGAAACTCGTATGGGTAAGGGTAAAGGTCCAGTTGATAAGTGGGTTATGAATATTAAACCAGGTCGTATTATCTTTGAAATTGGTGGTATCCCAGAAGATATCGCTCGCGAAGCGTTAACACTTGCAATGCACAAGTTACCATTTAAAACAAAGATTGTCACACAGGAGATGAATAATGAAATATTCTGATTTGAGTGATAAAAGTACAGCAGATCTTCAAGCAATGCTTAAAGAGAAAAAAACTGAGCTTTTCACTATGAAGATCAAACAAAAAATGATGCAACTATCTAACACGACTGAGCTTCGTGTTGCAAAAAAAGATATTGCACGTATTAATACAGCGCTCAGCGCTGCTAAATAAGGGGCGTTGATGAGCAAACGTGAAATTCAAGGTAGTGTTATTAAAGTTGCCGGTGATAAAACAGTAACTATTCTTACTGAGCGCCGTGTAATGCACTCACGCTACCATAAAGTTGTAAAACGCTTCAAAAAGTACCTTGTACATGATGAAGGCAATGCACTTAAAGTTGGTGATGAGATTATTGCGGTGGAATGCCGTCCAATGTCAAAAACTAAAAACTTTGAGCTTAAAAATGTTGTTAAAGGAGCAGAGGGATGATACAGAGTTTTTCTCGTCTTAATGTTGCTGATAACACTGGTGCAAAAGAGATTATGTGTATTAAAGTACTTGGTGGCTCAAAGCGTCGTTATGCATCTTTAGGTGATGTTATTGTCGCTTCTGTTAAAAAAGCAACGCCAACAGGTAAGGTAAAAAAAGGTCAGGTAATTAAAGCTGTTATCGTTCGTACTCGTAAAGAAGTGCAACGTGAAAACGGTTCATTGATTCGTTTTGATGACAATGCAGCGGTTATTCTTGATGCAAAAAAAGAGCCTATTGGTACTCGTATTTTTGGCCCTGTTGCTCGTGAAGTTCGATATTCAGGTTTTATGAAAATCGTATCTCTAGCTCCGGAGGTTGTATAAATGGCAAAGTTTAATTTCAAAAAAGGTGATACTGTAGAGATTCTTGCTGGTGACGATAAAGGCACTAAAGCAGAAGTTCTTGCAGTAATGCCTAAGAAAAATAAGGTTATTGTTTCTGGTGTTAAAACTGTTAAAAAAGCAATTAAACCTACTGAAGAGAATCAAGCAGGTGGTTTCCAAACTAAAGAGATGCCGATTGATGCTTCAAATGTAAAAAAAGTGGAGGCGTAATTTATGGCACGTATGAAAGATAAGTATCTTGCTCTTAAGCCTCAACTTAAAGAGCAACTTGAAATCAAAAATGATATGCAAATTCCTAAAGTGGAAAAAATCATGATTACTGTGGGTGCTGGTTTTGCGATGAAAGATAACAAGCTTATCCAAAATATCCAAGATACAATCAGTCTTATTGCTGGTCAACATGCATCTGTAGTTATGGCTAAGAAGTCAGTAGCAGGATTTAAAGTACGTGAAGGAATGCCAGTTGGTGTTAAAGTAACTCTTCGTGGTGAAAACATGTACAATTTTCTTGATAAACTAGTTTCTATCGCCTTGCCTCGTATGAAAGATTTCCGTGGTGTTGCACGTAATGGTTTTGATGGTCGTGGTAACTACAATTTTGGTCTGAGCGAGCAGTTAATTTTCCCAGAAGTTAGCTATGATTCAATCATGCAAATTCACGGTATGAATATCACTGTAGTAACAACTGCAGCAAGTGACAAAGATGGGTTCGCTCTTCTTGAAGCACTTGGTATGCCGTTTACAAAAGGGAGCAAATAATGGCTAAGAAGTCAATGATTGCAAAACAAAAACGTACTCCTAAATTTAAAGTACGTGGTTATACACGTTGTCAGATTTGTGGTCGTCCACACTCTGTACTTCGTGATTTTGGTATCTGTCGCGTTTGCTTTAGAAAAATGGCAAATGAAGGGTTAATCCCAGGTGTTAGAAAGTCTTCTTGGTAGGCATTAGCCCCAAGAAGAAACTTCTAGCTACTAGCAAGGAAATATTTAATGGTAAATGATTTAATTTCAGATTCTTTGACACGTATCCGTAATGCGGGTATGCGTCGTCTTGACGTTACAACACTTCTACATTCAAAATCTGTTGAAGCAGTTGTAGCAATTTTAGCTGATAAAGGCTATGTTGAAAGTTTTAACGTTGTAGAAAATGGCAACAAAAAAACAATTAATGTAGTTTTAAAGTATGACGAAAATGGTCGTACAGTTATTAATGAAATGAAACGTGTTTCTAAGCCTGGACGTCGTGTCTATAAAGGTAAAGAAGATGTAAAACGTTTCAAGAACGGTTACGGTACTATTATCGTTTCAACTTCAAAAGGTGTTCTTGCCAATGATAAAGCTTATGAGCTTGGTCTTGGTGGTGAAGTCCTTTGTACAGTATGGTAGGGAGATAGATTATGAGTCGTATTGGTAAAAAACCTATTTCTATCCCATCTGATGTAAAAGTTGCTGTTAATGGAAATGAGATTACTTTTGAAAAAGGTAAACTCAAGCAAGTTCTTGATACTAAAGGGAATGTAAATGCATCTGTTCAAGATAACACATTAACCTTTACTGCAAAATCTGATGATCGTCAAGATAGCGCATTTTGGGGAACATATCGTGCTCTAGCTGCAAATATTGTGACAGGTTTAACAACAGGTTATACAAAGCAACTTGAGATTAACGGTGTTGGTTACCGTGCTGCTGTTAAAGGCAAAGTACTAAACCTTCAACTAGGTCATTCTCATGATATTGACTACCCACTTCCAGAGGGTCTCCAAGCATCAGTAGAGAAAAATGTGATTACACTTAAGAGCCATGATAAGCAGACTCTTGGTCAAGTGGCATCAGAGATTCGTGCATTCCGTCCACCAGAGCCTTACAAAGGTAAAGGTGTTAAATACATGGATGAACATATCGTGCGTAAAGCCGGTAAAACAGCTAAGAAATAAGGGAGGGGTATCATGACAGCTAAAGATTTAAAAGCAAAAATAGCAAGACGTCTTAAACGTAAGCGTCGAATTCGTGCAAAAATTACAGGTACAGCGGCACTACCTCGTGTTTCTGTGTTCCGTTCTAATCGTTATATGAGTGCACAAGCTATTGATGATAATACGTCAACAACATTGGCTTCTATCAACTCAAAGACATTAGCGCTAAAAGCAAACAAAGAAGATGCAGCTAAATTAGGTGAAGCGTTTGCCGCAACACTTAAAGCAGCAGGTCTTAATGAAGTTGTTTTTGACCGTAATGGTTACCAATATCATGGTGTGATTGCTGCGTTTGGTGACGCACTTCGTGCTAATGAAATCAAGTTTTAAGGGTTGATGATGAAAGAAATCAATAGAGAAGATTTTGAAGAATCGATCGTAAACATTGGTCGTGTTACAAAAGTTGTAAAGGGTGGTAGACGTTTTCGTTTTACAGCTCTTATTGTTGTTGGCGATAAAAACGGTACCGTAGGTTACGGTGTTGGTAAAGCCAAAGAGGTTCCAGATGCAATTAAAAAAGCGGTAGATAATGCATTTAAAAACTTAACTACTGTAAGCATTAAGGGAACAACAGTTGCACATGATATTGAGCATAAATATAATGCTTCTCGTGTTCTACTTAAGCCAGCATCAGAAGGTACTGGAGTTATCTCTGGTGGCGCAATGCGTCCTGTTCTTGAGCTAGCAGGAATCCAAGATATCTTAACGAAATCTTTGGGTTCAAATAATCCAAATACTGTTGTTCGTGCTACTATTGAAGCACTTTCACGTCTAAAAGGATAAGGTATGGCATTAAATAACTTAACACCTGCAGAAGGTTCGACTCACTCTCGTAAGCGTGTAGGTCGTGGACATTCTACAGGCTGGGGAAAAACTGCAGCACGTGGACAAAATGGTCAAAAATCACGTTCAGGTTACAAGCGTAAGCGTAACTTTGAAGGTGGTCAACAACCTCTTGCAAAACGTATGCCGAAAATTGGTTTCTTTTCTCATAACATTAAGCCGTACGTGATTAATGTTGAGCGTATTACTGTGGTAGCGCAATTAGCTGAGATCACAATGGAATCAATCCGTGCGGTTCACAAGATTGGAAAATCTGTGACTCGTGTCAAACTTGTTGGAGCATCTGCTGTGCATTTAGCTTCAAAAATTAAAGACGAAAACGTTACCACAACTGGCAAATAATGAACAAGCAATTAGTAAACAAGATCCTTATAACGATCGGGTTTCTCTTTCTTTACCGTTTACTGGCATATGTGCCAGTACCTGGTGTTGACACGGCAGTAATTGCTGCTTTCTTTGACTCTCACGAATCCGATGCGCTTGGTCTCTTCAACATGTTCAGCGGAAACGCAATTGAACGACTTTCTATTATTTCACTTGGTATTATGCCTTATATCACTGCTTCGATTATTATGGAGCTTTTAGCAGCTACATTTCCTAATCTCGGTCAGATGAAAAAAGAGCGTGATGGTATGGTGAAATATATGCAGATTATTCGTTATGCAACAATTGCTATTACTGTTGTTCAGGCTGTTGGTGTAAGTGTTGGTCTTCAGAGTTTAACGGGTGCTGATGGCAATAGTGCTATCTTGGTTGATCAAAATACATTTATACTTGTAGCAGTAGTATCTATGCTTGCTGGTACGATGTTATTGATGTGGATTGGTGAGCAGATTACTCAAAGCGGTATCGGTAATGGTATCTCTTTAATTATCTTTGCAGGTATTGTATCTGCTATTCCAGGTGCTATTTCGCAATCGGTAACTATGATTAATACTGGTGCTATGAGTTTTATTACCCTCATTGGTATTTTACTTCTTATACTTGCTACTGTTTTTGTTATTATCTATGTTGAGCTTGGTGAACGCCGTATTCCGGTTACTTATGCTAAGAAAACAATGATGCAAAATCAGAATAAACGTGTAATGAACTATATTCCTATCAAAGTGAATCTTTCTGGTGTTATTCCAGTTATCTTTGCATCAGCTATCTTGATGTTTCCGATGACAGTGCTTTCAACAAGTACTAACCCAATGATTCAAAGTATTACTGATTATTTGAATCCAAATAGTTATTTCTTTAACTTTTTGACTTTTATGTTTGTTGTCTTTTTTGCATATTTTTATGCATCAATTGTATTCAACGCAAAAGATATTTCTGATAATCTTAAAAAGCAAGGTGGGTTTATTCCTGGTGTGCGTCCTGGTGCTGCAACGGCAGAGTTTCTTAATGAAACAGCAAGTCGTTTAACATTTAGTGGTGCTATCTATCTTGGGCTTGTAGCAACTTTACCGTTTATGATTATCAAAGGAATGGGCGTGCCTTTCTTCTTTGGTGGTACTGCGGTTTTAATTGTTGTTCAAGTTGCTCTTGATACCATGCGTAAAATTGAGGCTCAAGTTTATATGAGCAAATACGAAACTCTTAGTGCGGTAGGCCTATAACCCATGGCCATTGCGCTTCGCAAACCTCAAGAAATCGAAAAACTTCGCGCTGCTAACGTCATTGTTAGCGGCGCACTAAAACTCCTTGAAGCAAATACTAAAGTTGGCATGAGTTTGAAAGAACTTGACGCTATGGCTGAAGATTATGTTCGTTCTCAGGGAGCCTTGCCTTCATTTAAAGGTCTTTACGGTTTTCCAAATGCAGTCTGTACTTCACTCAATCAAGTTATTATACATGGTATCCCTACTGATTATAAACTTCAAGAAGGTGATGTAATTGGTTATGATATAGGTACACAGCTTGATGGTTACTTTGGAGATGCAGCTATAAGTGTCCCTGTTGGGGAAATCAGCGCAGCTGATGAAGCTTTGATAGCGTGCGCTAAAGATACACTCTACTATGCAATTGATATTATCAAAGTAGGAATGCGCTTTAAAGAGCTCTCCTATGCGATGGAGCAATTTATAATAGAGCAAGGGTATGTGCCTTTGCATAACTTTTGTGGTCATGGTATCGGTAAAAAACCTCATGAAGAACCTGAAATTCCAAACTATCTTGATGGAAAGAATCCTAAAGCAGGACCTAAAATTAAAAATGGAATGGTATTTTGTTTAGAGCCGATGATTTGTCAAAAAGAGACTGAGGCTGTCATCTTGGAAAATGGTTGGGACGTGGTCAGTTCAGATGGCCTACGCGGGTCACATTATGAACATACAGTTGCTGTGATAAACGGCAGAGCTGAAATTCTTTCACAAAGTTAGGAGAAAACAATGTCAAAAGCTGATGTTATTGAAGTTGATGGTAAAATTGTTGAAGCACTGCCGAATGCAACATTTCGCGTAGAGCTTGAGAACGGGCATGTGATTTTATGTCATATTGCTGGTAAAATGCGTATGCACTATATTAAGATTCTTCCTGGAGATAAGGTTAAATTAGAGCTTACTCCATACAGTCTTGATAAGGGTCGTATTACTTATCGCTACAAATAATAACTGCGTAACTACGCAGTTATATCTTCATTAAAAAATTATCGTTTTAACCCAATAAGAGTTTCAAGTAAAGTATCCGAAGTGGTAATAGTTTTACCATTAGCCTGATAACCTCTTTGTATAATAATTAAGTTTGTTAATGATTTAGAAAGATCAACATTAGAAGCTTCTAAAGCGGATGACTGCATAAAGCCACGTCCAGCTGTTGCAGCAGTACCAATAATAGGGTCTCCTGAATTAGCTGATTGTAAATAAACATTACTACCATCCGCAACTAAACCTTCATTATTAGCAAATTTTGCCATACCAATTTGAGCAAGTCCAAAAGAGCGACCATTAGAAAATGATCCTACTAAAGTACCACTTTGATCAATACGGATTCCAAGTAAATCACCTCCAGGGAAACCATCTTGAGAAATTCCTGAAGTACTTGATGGTGAATCAAAACTCGTTACCCCATCAAACGCATTGGATGAACCGAAATCTATGGAAACTTGCTGGTTAGGTGAGGAGCCATTATTTCCTGTAAATGAGACACTCGGAGGTGAATAGGTTGCTAAAGAACCATCATTATTAAAACGGACATATCCTGTTTTTTCATTAAAAGGAGCAACTGTATCAATAGTTCCAGGTTCAGGGACACTAAGGTCAAGAGCCCAAGTTGTTCCTGTTGTCGCATCCATATCTGTTTTACGAAATTCCATACGTAATGTATGTTTTGAACCTAAAGAATCATAAATATCAATACTGCTAGCATGGATAGCTGCATTAAAAGCTTGTGATGTTGTGATACCATTAGTTCCCATCGGTAAGTTAGCATTTAAAGATTTCATATTCTGAGTAAAGAGGACATTTTCTGTAATGCCTACACCAACATACTTGGTGATTTTGATACTCATGTCGTAATCACCTGGATTATTACTAATAGAAATTTTTCCTGCTTGATCTACAATTACCTTAAGTCCACTACCAGGAGCACCTAAGCTTTGTGCTTTTGTTTGCAGAGCATAACGTAAGTCTGCCATTGTTTGAAAGGTTGAAGGATCTTCAGGGTTTACTCCGATTGAACCACTAGTGCTGTCGTATTGAAATTTGAAGGCAGTGTATTGATCAAATGTTGCTGGAAAATCTGGCTGATGCGCTTCAGTATAGCTTATATTATGTGAAGCAGTGTCACTTGAATTATCATTAGTGATAGTGATATCAACTCCAGAGACTGCGGCAGTAACACCTGTCTGTTGTGATATGGCATTAATAGATGCTGCATATGCTGATGCAGCAGCCTCTGGAGTTCTTCCCCCTTGTGCAGGAACATAAGCATTCACTGTGCTACCATCATCTAAGGTAAATACCATATCAAACTCTGTCTCTGAGTTAGGGGAAGTGATTGTTGTTGTTTCTGATGCCGGCATAAACGATGCCCAGACACCTTGACCTTGCTGAAGATTCAGCGCATCCCCACTATCATTAAACATAACACTCATATTGTCAAATGCAGGAGGATTTAAAACCTCATTGCCATCAGCATCAACAATCATACTAGGGTCTTCACCAGGAATAGCAGGAAAATCAGGATTGTCAATCATAGCATAGGCTGCAGAGTAATTTTCAACATGATTACCTGAATTAAGATTGGCTTTTAATACAACTTCTTCAGAAGCATTAGCAGGAGTAGTTAATCCAGGAGGGATAAGGATATTAGTGATAGGAGCAGTAGAGTCAACTTCTCCCGTAGCTTCATCACGTAACCAACCTTGAACAATAAAACCATTGTTATCTACAAAGTTTCCTACCGCATCAAATTTGAAGTCACCTGAACGAGAGTACTTATAGGTACTACCTCCATCAGCACTGACAATAAAATATCCCTCACCTTGTATGGCAACATCAGTATTCTTATCAGTATTTTGAATAGAGCCTTGAGAGTGAATACGTGTCACAGAACTAATAGATGTTCCAAGACCTACTTGAACAGAGTTTTTACCTCCAAGTTCTCCTTGCGGTGCTGTGGCTATTTGATTAGTCTGCGCTAAAAGATCTGAAAAATTTGCTCGAGAATATTTGTATCCTATAGTATTTACATTTGCAATATTATTGGATTCGACGTCCATTGCTATCTGGTGTGATTGTAAGCCAGATACGCCAGAAAAAAGTGATTTTAACATTTTAAATCCTTTCTTTATTATATTAAGTATAAAAATAAAGCAAATATTGTTCCAGATTATATTCTGAGAGAAATCTTAGTTTAATAACAGGTTGTTTTAGGATGTTAGGACGCGCTAGGCATCCATATCGAGGGCTTTTTGTATAAGTTCGTCAGCAGTTGTGACACTTTTTGAATTAGCACTATGAGCACGCTGCATTATAATCAGTTCTGTCATACCAACTTCCATTTTAACATTGGAGTTTTCAAGTTTGTGATTTAAAATACTAGCACCTAAAATACTGTTTCCATTAGCATCTTTATAAAATAGTGCTTCACCACTATTAGAACTTTGTGAAAAATGTGTGCCGCTGTAGCGATCAAGCCCTTGGTCATTAATGAAATGGTATAAAGCAATATTGGCTACCGCACTAAAACGACCATTAGTAAAGGTTGCACTGACTTGACCATTGATATCAATATTGTAGCCAACTAGATGTCCATCATCAACCCCATCATTAGTAGAATAAGAGGATGTAACTTCACGACCAATTGAGATAACTCCATTGTATCCTGACCCTAAGTCAATAGCAATGGGAGTCCCTTCATTATCAATTGAAGTGAGTGTATTTTCAGTAAGGGCACCTGAAGAACTAAAAGATGTTTTACCTTCTTGCGTAGAGTATGTTGTCTCTCCATCGAGAGATTGAATCTGCGCTACAACATCCCAATCAATCCCTACATCAGGTTGATCATCACTTTTTGAAAAAAGGAGTTTAAGGAGACGTTTTTCACCGTCAACCAAAACAATACCCGAACTCATAGTCTGATTAACATCTTCAAGACCAAGGTTACCATAAAAATTAACCTTGGTTGTTGGAGTTGCAGGGTAGTACAAGTCTTTAGGAAATGTCAAAGGCACCTGATCATTAACCTCAGTGAGTGCAACTTCATTTAACTCTTGTGTTAAAACACCATTTTGCATATTATTACCAAGTGTGCCAAGTACATTAAAGCCTTCATTACGTGTGACAAGGTTATAGTTGGCATCGGTCATAAAATTTCCGGCTCGGGTATAGAGTATTTCATCATTTGCAGTTTGAACTCCAAACCAGCCATTACCATCAATAGCAACATCTGTATTTGAATCTGTAATCATAAGTGAACCTTGAGATTCATCCATGCTTATAGAGTTGATATAGCTTCCGTAGCCTACACTATCAACAAGACTTGAAGTTGATTCATAAGTACCCATGACATCATCAAAAATATTTGAAAACTCTGTTGTATAGCCTCTATAACCTACAGTATTGATACTGGCTAGATTATCAGCAACAACATCAATTCCTGTTTGATGTGACTGTAGTCCTGAAAGTCCTGAATAAAATGCCTGATTCATAACTTATCCTTGTGTAACTTCTTTAATATCTCCAAAAGGGATATAGGATGATCCAATTTTTACTAAGGTTTCATCACCATCAAAACGAACCGATTCAATAGGGTAAAGTCCTACACGTGTTTCATGACTTGCTCCACTTGCATCGTTATAGTTAGCAGTTATATAATACATACCTTCATCGACACTGTTTCCTGCCATATCTTTTCCATCCCACTCAAAAGAGTGAATCCCTTTTTCCCCACTTTCAATTGGCATGCTAGCAATAACATTGCCATTAGCATCTAAGACATCAATAGTACCACTTTGTATATCATTAGGAAAATAAAGTTCAAAAGCTGGTTGCGAACCCGTTTCATAAACAATAGCATTACTTCCTGTGTCGGCTATCTTTCCAATAGCCGCTATAGTAGAAAAGTCACGGCTACTAGTTAGTGATGCAGCAAGTTCTTCAAGGGCTTTGTTTGTATTCTCAGAAGCTTCCAATGTTGCTAGTTGTGAGGTTTGTGAAAGAATTTTTTCACTATCCATTGGCTCGGTTGGATCTTGATATTTTAATTCAATTAACAAGAGTTTTAAAAAATCATCTTTACCTAAAATACCATTAGGATTAGTTCCTGATGGAGCATCGCTTAAGTTTGTTTGTGTTGCTGATGTAATGTTATCTATTGCCATAATATATCCTTTATACGTATCTCGGGAGGATAATCTCCATCGAGGTAATGATTTCAAGTTCTTCTTCGCTCATTTGATCTAAATCTTTATAAGTTTGAAACTGTTGGTGACGACCTTCTTGGTGTTGATGTTCACCGTGAGAAGTACTAAATTGCATAGAGGTATTCACAACACCACTATTTGTTAATTGTGTTTTAAGATCGTTTATATTTTGTGATAGTACTGTTAGCGCAGTGTTATTAGAGCTAATATTGATATGGACGTTATTTCCACGTTGAATTAATGTAACATCAACCTCACCAAGTTTTGCTGGATTCAGTGTCATTTTTAGACGAGTAAAAGGAGGTTTATAGTTTTCAACTGCCTCTTTAATATCTGTAGCAAAATGACGTACCATCTGTTGTGCCTCTTTGGCTTTTACTTCAAGAGAGTCACTGCTAGCAATATTAACAAAACTACTTTCTGATACTTTTGTCTGCGTTGTTACTGTTTTAATAACTACCGTATCATCTCCATCACTTTTTGTATCCGTATGGAGCAAGTCAGATAAAGATTTATTAACTGTGAGCTTAGCTTGTTCTTTATTGAGCTCTAATGGCTTAGATGTTTGAGGAAGGTCTGCTTCAATAGTTTTTGTAATAACTTTAGAAATATCTATTTTTACAGGTGTAATTTTTTCTTGAGTATCTTTTACATGTAAGGGTTCTGCTTTAACATGGTTCTCACTCTTTACATGTAAGGGTTCTGCTTTAACATGATTCTCACTCTTTACATGTAAGGCTCTTTGTAAAGGCTCTTGTTTTTTTATCTCTTGAGACTCTTTGGGTATAAAAGCGCTTCGTATTGATGCTGTTTGTACTGGAATCTCTTGTTTTTTCATATCCAAAAGAGGAATAGGTTCTTTTTGAGCTTTTACTTGTTCTTGTATCTTAGGTAAAGCGATATGATCAAGTGTGATTTTTTCTAGATTGACACCTAGTTTTTTAGCCATTTCACTTAAGCCTTTGAGTGTTTGAGGCATACTTTTTATATCAATATTTTGCTCTTTGATAATCACGTCAATTTGCTCTTTAAGATAAGTTTTTGCAGAATTTACAACAAGTTTTATATCTTTGGGTTCTAGCATATTAATCATTTTTGGATGTAAAAATTGACTCTCATTGTCTTCTAAAGGAACTGTTTTAATAGAATCTATTTCAGCTGTTTCTATCGCTTCACCTTGTAAAAGATGTGAAAGTGTTGTCTCTTTTAAGAGTGTTTTTTTATTAGGAATATCATCTATTATAGTCTCTTTTGATGTAACAATCTTACTATTTTTAGGCTCTAAAACAATAAGATCTTGCTCAATTATTTTACCAGATTTCTCTTTGCTAACAATAGCTTTATCTAAAGCAGTTTCCAGATTAAAATCTTTAGTTTCCAACATTTCATTAAGGTCAAAAGCTTCTAGAAATTTAGAAAATTGACTATTTTGAGAGCCTTTTTTACCTAATAAAAGCTGTGATAATCCAGAGGGTTCTTTCGTCTCTTGTGCATTAACAACGATCATAACCAACTCCTTACAATTATAGATTTAGTAATGATTAAAAGCAATAACTATTCCACCTACTATTTAGGTAACATATTGAATATAAAAGTAGTGATAATTTCTTGTAAAAACCTCTTTTTAACATTTTTTTTGGTAGAATCGCGAAAATTCTTCTCCAACTCAATTTACGGAGATACAAGGTACGCCCTTTGCAAAAGATACGAAATATTGCGGTTATCGCGCACGTTGACCACGGTAAAACAACATTAGTTGATGGTCTGTTACAACAATCAGGAACCTTTGGTGATCATGAACATCATGATGAACGTGCTATGGATAGTAATGCACTTGAGAAAGAGCGTGGAATTACGATTCTTTCTAAAAATACTGCTATTCGTTATAAAGACCACAAGATTAATATCATTGATACTCCGGGTCACGCCGATTTTGGTGGTGAAGTTGAGCGTGTATTAAAAATGGTTGATGGTGTTTTACTTCTTGTTGATGCGTATGAGGGTGTTATGCCTCAAACAAAATTTGTTGTTAAGAAAATGTTAGGTCTTGGAAAGAAGCCTATAGTTGTCATTAATAAGATCGATAAAGATTCGGCTGATCCTGAGCGTGTTGTTGATGAAGTTTTCGATCTGTTTGTAGCTATGGATGCAACAGAAGATCAGCTTGATTTCCCTATTGTGTATGCTGCTGCTCGTGATGGCATTGCTAAGATGGATATGGCTGATGAAGATGGCAATTTTGAGTGTATTTTTGAGTCTATCATTAACGATGTTCCTGTTCCAGATGGAAGTCCTGACAATCCTACACAAGCACAAGTTTTCACGCTTGATTATGATAACTATGTAGGTAAAATCGGTATTTCACGTATCTTTAATGGTGTGATTTCTAAGGGTGATAACATTATGTTAGCCAAAGCTAACGGTGAGCAAGTCAAAGGACGTGTTTCTAAGTTAATCGGTTTCCTTGGACTTAATCGTATGGAAATTGATAGAGCAGAGGCTGGAGATATCGTTGCAATTGCTGGTTTAGAAACTGTTGATGTAGGTGATTCTGTTGTTGATCCTGCTAATCCAATGCCACTTGATCCTATGCATATTGAAGAGCCAACACTAACAGTTGTTTTCTCTGTAAATGATTCTCCACTTGCAGGAACTGAAGGTAAACACGTAACTTCAAATAAAATCAGTGCTCGTCTTGATGCTGAGATGCAGACAAATGTTGCAATGCGTTATGAGACTGTTGGTGAAGGTAAATTTAAAGTTTCTGGTCGTGGTGAACTTCAAATTACAATTCTTGCAGAAAATATGCGCCGTGAAGATTTTGAATTTGGAATTGGACGTCCTGAAGTTATTGTTAAAGAGATTGAAGGTGTTAAATGTGAGCCATTTGAGCACTTAGTTATTGATGTACCTGAAGAGTTTGGCGGAACAATTATTGAGCGTCTTGGTAAACGTAAGGCTGAGATGAAATCAATGCTTCCGATGGGTGAAGGTTTCCAACGTATTGAGTTTGAAATTCCAGCTCGTGGTCTTATTGGTTTTCGTGGAATGTTCTTGACAGATACCAAGGGTGAGGGTGTTATGAATCACTCATTTTTAGAGTTTCGTCCTTATTCTGGCAGTGTTGAATCACGTCAATACGGTGCGCTTATCTCTATGGAAAATGGAACTGCACTTTCATACTCTATCTTTAATTTGCAAGATCGTGGATCAATGTTTATTGAGCCTCAATCAAAAGTTTATGAAGGTATGGTTATTGGTGAGCATTCACGTTCAAATGATCTTGATGTTAATCCTATTAAGGGAAAACAGCAATCAAATGTCCGCTCAAGTGGTGCAGATGAAGCAATTAAATTAGTTCCACCACGTGATATGAACTTAGAAAAAGCCTTAGAGTGGATTGAAGAAGATGAACTTCTTGAAGTAACACCTAAAAATATCCGTATTCGTAAGCGTTATCTTGACTCTACAATACGCAAACGTGAAGCTAAAAAAATAGCAGGTAAATAATCTGTGAGGAGTGCCGTACTGAGAATTTCTCAGACGGACTTTTTTCTTAAGGAGTGTATGAATAACTTCACCAATTAATGGCTCGTTAATTGATAAGTTATGAAAAGTATACGCTCTTGAAGTTAATCATAAGTAAATCACTAAAATGTGATATCTGGAGCAAATTATGAAATGGCGTGATCTTAAACGGCAACAAAAAACTCAAAAAAAACCTCAAACTGTAAAAATATATTATGCTAAATTCTGGTCTCGAGTAATGGGGTTTGTTACGGATATTTTTATTATTGGTATTCCTGTGAGTATCTTTTTTATGATAGTTTTTGGACATGATGAGATGAATAGAGCGGGAGCAGTTGATGTAATTGTTCAAAGTGAAAATGCGCTGCAAAATGCACCTGATCCTATGATTTCTGTTGCGCAACTGCTCCTTTCACTTATCATCTATGTTACGATGTGGCGAGTGAGCATGCAAACACCGGGTAAAAAAATGGCACGAACCCTTGTTGTTGATGCAAAGACACTAGAGCGTGCCTCTATCTTTAAACTTACTATACGATTTTTAGGTTACCTAGTCTCATCTATGACACTGTTTTTAGGATTTTTTGTCGGTCTCTTTCGAGATGATAATCGAACATTACATGATCTTATAAGTGGTACGGCTGTTATCTATGAAGATCAAAAGGAACATCAAGCTTAGATGGCATTTCTTTTTAGCTCTTTTTACTTTTTCTACTTTTCTATTATTGCTATTCATATTATTTTTATTCCAAAAGTTCTTGATATGGTGGGGTATTCTCCTTCTGAAATTGGAATTATTTTTGCAAGTGCCCCTCTTGTACGTTTTATTATTCCTTTTCTTTTTTTAAAGGGTTTGCAGCTAGGTAGAGGTATTTTTAATGCTGCTCTTGTACTCTTATTTGCTAGTGTGCTCTCTTTTTATCCTGCTCTTGATTCATTTTGGGGACTTCTTTTTGCAAATATAGGATTAGGTATCGGATTGAGTCTTATTCTCCCTTATATTGAAGTAATTGCTTTAGAGCAGATAGGTAAAGAACGCTATGGGAAAATTCGCCTCTTTGGCTCTATAGGTTTTATCCTTGTAGCCCTCGCCTTAGTAAAAACCCTCACTTCACCTGAAATTGCAATCTATTATCTGATAGCTACTGTGGCTTTTACGGCACTCTTTGGTTTTATCATTGCCAATCAAGAACAGGCGCATAAGCAAGAGGCTCAAGAAGATTCTTCTTTAAATATATTGATGCATCCTTGGCTATGGATTGGTTTTTTATTAATGCAGGTGAGCTTTGGACCTTTTTATAACTTCTTTACTATCTATGAAACTGATCATGGTGTTTCACTTGATATGACTATTTATCTTTGGTCATTTGGAGTTATTATTGAAGTTTTAATGTTCTATTTTCAAGGTCCATTGCTACGACGAAATCTCTTACATGTAATACAATTTACTGCTATTGTAACCGCCATGCGTTGGTTCTTAGTCTATTTATACCCTGAAAATTTAACTATTCTTTTTATGTCACAAAGTTTACATGCTTTAAGTTTTGCACTCTTTCATACAGCTGCAATAAGCTATCTGTTCACACTTTATGCTCAGCGCAAGTTGGCGCAACAATTTTTCTTTGGTATAGCCTATGGTTTGGGTGGTTTTATGGGGGCAATTGCATCAGGATACATTTATGAATTTTGGCCAGAGTATCTATTTTTATTTGCAACAATAATTTCACTTATCACCTTTGGAGCTTTTAAAAAAGCTTCAAAGTATGAAGAAGAAGTACTATAAAATTTACTCAATTTCATACCCTTTTTCAATAAGGCACTCTTGACATTGGGTACTAAGTTTTGGTTTTGCTGAGTTTAGAGCATCCTTTTGATCATAATACTTACACTCTGAAAGATCGCTACGTACCATCTGCTCTGTATAATTATCAGGGCAGATAAGACCATTTACTGTAAAATCTTTCGTAGCACATCCAGTTAATAGTAATAATGTTAGCAGGCTTACATGTAAGAGTTTCATCAGTATCTCCTTATGATAGATTATTCTATTTTAGCGTGTTCTACGTAAGAGATTGATAAGAAGTTTTTCTCATCTTGAAAAACTTTTTAAAATCAGCTATAATTCCAGACTCTTTTTAGAGAATTTTAGGTAAAGGAATCAATCGATGCCAAAGATGAAATCCGTTAAAGGCGCTACTAAGCGTTTTAAAGTGAAAAAAAATGGTCAAATTAAACGTGGTACAGCGTTTCGTAGCCATATCTTAACAAAACAAGATGCAGGTCAACGTCGTGATCAAAACAGCCCAAAAGTGGTTGCTAAGGCTGACGCTAAAAATATCAAAGCGATGATTAACTAGTAATCATTTAACAATATTCTCCAGTGAATGCTGGGCAAGTCCACAAGGTGGCACCTTTACATGTAAATGTGTAAGCGGTAAAGAAAAGGAAAAATATGCCAAGAGTAAAAACAGGTGTCGTAAGACGTCGTCGTCATAAAAAAGTATTAAAAGCAGCTAAAGGTTTCTTTAGTGGAAGACGTAAGCATTTTAGAAAAGCAAAAGAGCAGATAGAACGCTCTACAGTTTATGCGTATCGTGATAGAAAACAGAAAAAACGTGAATTTCGTAAACTATGGATTATCCGTATCAATGCGGCTAGTCGTTTAAATGGTACTACGTATTCTCGTTTCATGAACGGTTTGAAAAAAGCTGGCATCGAACTTGACCGTAAAATTCTTGCTGATATGGCTATGAATGATGCGGCTGCATTCAGTGCAGTTGCCCAAAAAGCTAAAGCAGCAGTATAATCTTTGAGGCTATGGCCTTAAAGACTCCCTACTAGAAACATCCCACTTTTTAAATATTAACACTCTAAAAATATACATTTTCAAAAGGACAAGATTATGGAAGCCGTAGCTATTATTAGCATTGTTAGTGTCCTTATCTGGTTTATTATGGGTGCTAGAAACTCAGTAAATCTCGATAACTATACTGAAGATGATTTAAAAGAAAAATAGGATATTTATGAGCAATAAATCATTACTTACCAACAGTATTGCAATTTTTATGATGCTACTCTCTCTTTTTGTTAACGATACATATACCTCCAACCTTCTCTTATACATGGGACTTTTTGCCTTCTCTGGCGCAATAACCAATACCCTAGCCATTCATATGCTTTTTGAAAAAGTGCCATTTCTTTATGGTTCAGGTGTGATTGTAAATCGTTTTGAAGCCTTTAAAGCTTCAATCCGCTCTATGATAATGCAAGAGTTTTTCTCTCAAAAACAGATTGATGATTTTTTTACTAAAGAAGAGCAGAAAATTGAATTGGCACCACTTATAGAAACAACTGATTTTACACCTGCTTATGATGCACTCAAAGAGACGGTCATGGAATCTCCTTTTGGTAATATGCTCGGTATGTTTGGAGGTGAACAAGCATTAGAGGGTCTCAAAGAGCCTTTTAGTGAAAAACTTAGGAAATCAGTTGTCACAATAACCCAAAGTGAGACTTTTAATCTTCAACTTCAAAATATGCTCGCTGATTCATCTTTGAGCAGTGATGTTCAAGAACGTCTTGAGCAGTTGATAGATCAGCGACTTGATGAATTAACACCTATTATGGTGAAAGATTTAATGCAAGAGCTTATTCGTGAACATCTAGGTTGGCTAGTTGTTTGGGGTGGTGTTTTTGGTGGACTAATTGGGTTAATCTCTTCATTCCTTTAAGCACTTCTATAATTTTATACTAAAGCATGTACACCAGTTAATAAAGAAAACCAAATAACCAAAGTGGAATCTTATTGTCATCTCCAATCTCTATGCTATCAGATACAACATATCCCTCTTTCACATCTTTTAGCTGTTTAAAGCTTTTATCTTTACCACCTACTTCAAAAGTATATTTTTCATCTAGAATAAAGTCACCACTTTTTGGATAATTAATACTATGTTCATGCGATACTGATGAGGCAAAAAATGTTTCTCTTATTGTCCCTATTTTAGGGCTATCACAAAATATTGAAAATAGATTGGTATTGTCTAGATATAGCTTTTCAGGCTTAGAGATAATACTAACACCACTTGATTTTGCACCAAGTATTCTTATCAAACCAGCTGCTTGTAAAATTCCCAAATATTTATAGAGAGTTCTTTGGTTAAGCTCAACTGCACCACAAAGCTTTGAAATGTTAATGTCGTAAGGTTCACTTTGACAAAGCATGATCATCATCTTTTTAAGAGAATTGATTTTATCATGCTCAATTGTATAAATCATCGGAAGGTCTGTTTCTAAAATCTGCATAGAGGCACTTAGTAGCTTTTGAATATAACTATTTTTAGAACTTGTATAAAAAGGATATGCACCGCTTTTAAGATATTCTTCAAAATATGCGAACGGTTTTACTTTTGATAGTATATCTACTGCATGCGATGTATGATTTTGTAAAATATCGTTTAGAGCGATAGGTTCAAATTTTTCACTTGTTTCTAACTCTAAAAACTCTCTAAAAGATAGCACTGGTAATCTATGTATAACAGCACGCCTACTCAAATCAGCTTTTGCATTATCTATTGCAACTGCATTTGATCCTGTAAAGACAACATTTAAAGAAAAAAAACTATCATAAATCAATTTTAAGTCTGTCTCAAAGTTTTTAATCTTATGTATCTCATCGATGATTAAAACTTCTCCACCTTTTTTTTGAAATTCATCTGCAATAGTAAATAAACCAAGTTCAACTACAAGTGGATGGTCTGCCATGATATATAGGGTTTTCTTTTCTTTAAAAACAGTATGTAAATATTGAAGTAGTATAGTAGTCTTTCCAACACCACGAGAGCCTAATATACCTATAAGTCGTTCGTTAAAATCAATTTTATCAAACAAAAATCTTTTATACTCAGGAACTTTTTGAGCTAAGATTTGATTTGAAAGTAGTTGTAGCTTTTCTGTCATTTTTATTCCTATACTAACTAAATAAGATATATTTTGTATTTTAGTACAAAATAATATAATAGTCAAATATATTTAAATACAAGTAAATGACTTTTTTCATATAGTTTTCATATTTTCAACTGACTTGCAAGCATCGAGTTCAATCTAGTACAAAAAAATATTTATGAAAAAGTAGATTTAGAGGTGCCCTTTATTGGGCAAAATGGGTCGGGTTATAACTATAACTTTATCTCAAAACTTAAAAAGAGAGGATTTTTCATGAGCAACATTAAAGAAAGAGAAAAATTTGATGACTATGAGATGCTAGATGAATATGACTTTAGTGATGGTATTTTAGGTGGTTTATGGCAGAGAGGAAGGGATTCAAAAAAACCTAGGTAAAGGACTTGAAAAGTATACCCCCTAAAACCCATATTATTGGGGCTTTAAGAAACAACCATGTATTTACATCATTTAAAAACTTATGCTATACTCCATTTCGTAAAGCAAATTAACTCTGTCTGATTAACTACCAGACATTTAGAAGATTAGGTTAGGGTTTCGGCTCTAGCCTTTTTTTATGCCTAATTTTTAGGTATCAGGCAGGGGTGGGTGTGGACTTCTAAATAAAGGAGTTCGTTTGCTTTTAAAGATTATGGTAGTCTTTTTAATATTGATGGTGTTCGCACCCTCTCTTTATTAATCAAAACAGAGGGATTAGTTACCCCTCTGGCTACTATTATGTTTTTATTACATGTAAGCTATCTTTTTCTTTCTCATTTAAAAATATATTTTGATATAATTTTGTTGTTACAACTTTGTGTTGACTTCTTCTGTTACAGGGTGAATTTAGGGAGTGGATATAGTGGGTATCTCCAAAAAGGAGAATACACTAAGTGAGATTTCTCATTATACTAATGGTTTTAGCAGAACCGTTATATTAAATTAAGTGGGAGTATGAAAACTCTCACAACCATTGGTATAATTGTAGCATATTTTTATATTAACTATTTTCTAGTTACTATTTGGGGAAAAGGGGTCGGATTATAACTATAACTTTATCTCAAAACTTAAATGGATAATTATATATAAATCACTTTTGCGCTATGAGAAATATTAAGGTGTTATGGTGTAAGTGAGGGTCTTACTTATTGGAGGAACAATTCTTTTACATATAATCAGAAAAGTTATAGTTATAACCCGACCCTTTTTCCTTTGAATGATATTTTAGACTTAGTGAGTGTTGTTGCACTTACAACAAATCTTATAGAAGATGCACTTCCTCTACGTGTTAGAATTGAGAAAAAAGAGTTGTTCAAAGAAGATAGTGACGCAATGATAGAGC
>JAYEPE010000366.1:0-7666 GCA_034723735.1 Campylobacterota bacterium
GTAAAGTATCTGAGGTTTTAAACAGAAAGATAGGATTATCTCTTAGTATGATTACAAATATTGCAGCTGGCTTGCATCTTCCCTTAGAGAGTTTGATTCAACTACCTAAAAAAAACATTGTATGATACAACTCATATAGCTATTTAAAGAGATTAGAGGCAGAAAAACAAAGCTGTATACTTGCTCCAATAACAAAGTAACCTCGGAAGATGTGGAGATGTGGGAGCCGAGAGAGGACTCTACTTGCAGTTTCAGAATCTTCGGAAATGCTCTGTAAAGATACGGAAAAAAATTTATCTTGCCACATATGTGTGGTAAATTTTGGTAAAATATCTATATCTGACCATATAATTCATACTATAATATAAATTACGCTACAATATCAAAGATAATTTATATTATAGTATGAATTGCAGGAGGTAAGAGAATGCTAGTGATTAAAGTGAGTGCATGGAAGAAAGACATCGCACTAGTTACAGAGACGGAAAACAAAATAGCATTTGAATTAAAGAACAGGGCTTATATCTGCTTCTCCCCGCTGATGTTTGAAAACACTTTATACGCAGAAGCTAAAACAGGCAGAGGAGAGGATATAAATGAGATAGGCATTGTCGCTGATTCTATTTCTGGAGCATACGGGAAGAGATATTTTGACAAATATTTCATCAATGAGTTTGGTACTGCTCCATCTATATTGGATAGACTCTCTTTTATCGGCAAGCATGGACTTGGAGCATTAGAGTTTGAGCCAAGCAACACCTCTTCAAATATAAACACCAAGATGATTTTTTCTCTGAGCGAATTTAAAAAACAGAGCCTTGATGTCTATGAGGGCAGGGGTGAGGGAGAACTAGGAAAACTGATAGCAAGGTCAAATAGTGGAGCTGGCGGAGCAAAAGCCAAAGCAGTTGTTGATTATGATCCGACTGAAAAGAAAATACAAATCTCACAAAAGCATGATGAAATAACAGAGGGGTACTGTAAGTGCATAGTGAAATTTAATTCTAAAAGAGGCTCTGAGGCAGAGATATATAATACTGAACTAAAGCTAGAATATATCTACTATCTTCTAGCAGAAGAAGCAGGCATAAATATAAGTGAGTCATGGCTAGAGAGTGATAGTGAAGACAATTACTGCTTTATAACTAAGAGGTTTGATATAGACGCTAAAGGGAAGAGATTACATATGCACTCTTTAGCTGGATTGCTTAGTCACGATGCCTCGTCATTTAGCATGGGCTATGAATCGCTTTTTAGAGTCGGCAATATGCTTAGTGTATCAAAAGCAGATAAGGAGCAGATGTTCAAGACTATGGTTTTTAACCTAGTGTTTGCAAACAGGGATGACCACTCTAGGAATTTCTCATTTTTAATGGATGAAAACTGCTCTTGGTCTTATGCACCCGCTTATGACCTTACTTATTCAGCAAGCAATCACCATCTTGATTGGCATCAGTTGACTATCGATAAGAAGCCAGCCCACAAAGTTAGAACATTGGCGATGAGTAAAATAGCTAAGCTATGCGATGTGAGCAATCCTCTAGAGGTACTCTCTGATATGATAAAAATAAAAGAGAGCAGATTGAGAGAGCTTGCCAAAAAGTATGGAGTAAATGAGGTAGTATCGCAAATTTTTAATGATACAGCAGATTTTGACAAGATTTTTAGGAATGAATTATGATTGGAGATATGCAGTTTTTAATGCAGACAGACGAGGAGATAGCTCTTAGTCTGGCAATACAGGCTAAAACGCTTAGAATAAACAACAATATGACTCAAAAAGAGTTCGCTGAAAAGTCGGGAGTTGCATATGCTACATATAGTCAGTTTGAGAGAAGCGGCAAAATATCTCTGCGAGGTTTTTTGTCAGTCTTAAGGCATCTGGGAAGGCTTAAAAGCATGGCATCTATATTGGAGATAGGTGATATAGAGCGGGTAGGTATAGAGAAGTTTGTAGAGTTTACCAATAAGAAAAATAAACATAGGGTTAAAAAAACAAAGTCCTAATCTTTGCCGATGCTATTATTCACTGGGGACACATTAATTTTTATGGGGAATACGATTTTACACGATCCTCAAAGAGAATTCACAATTTAATTGTACTTGACGACTCAAAAGAGTTTATGCAACCTGTAAGTCCCAAAAAAATAATTTCGTGGCTTGTGGAGGAGTTATTAAATAGTAAATTTTTGAATAATAGATTCTTAAAGCAATTTAAGTTTCAGTGGCAGGATAAACCTATTTATGTAAAGACACCCTATGCGGTTAGCTAATGCTGTAAGTAATATACATGTAGTTGATAGTTTTGATGAAATTCAAGACTAAATAAACCGCCTCACTAGAGTGAGGTGAACCAATCTCTTCTCTATAGGAGATAACTAAGCTTTTTTGCACATCTGAAACAATATATGATAATTTTACTAATATGGGAAAAAGGAGAATAATGTATATAAAAAATAGTATATTATTTTAATATATGCTACAATTCAAGAATAATGTATATAAAAAGTATAACATTTTTCTAAAGCTTCGTGCTTTTAGGAAAAAATGTGAGGAGTTATTCAGTGATTGGCAGATATAGGGAGATTAAACAACTTAACGAAGCTTGTGATTCACAAAAGAGTGAGTTTATTGCTATTTACGGAAGAAGAAGAGTAGGTAAGACATATTTAGTGGAACAGATGTTTAGTTCTCAAAGAAAAGATTGTCTCTATTTTGAATTTACTGGGGCTTATAAACTCTCAACAAAGGCTCAGATTGAAAACTTTACTGAACAAGTGTTTGTGTGGTTTAGAGCTACACCGACAGTTGATGTAGATGATTGGATGAGTGCCTTTAGATTTTTAAAACAGACTCTAGTTGCAGAAATTCAACATAACTCAGATAAGAAAGTTGCACTATTTTTTGATGAAGTTCCTTGGGTTGATAAAAATAACTCAGAAGGGTTTTTAGCTGCGCTTGGCTATTTTTGGAACACTTATTGTCAAAAAGATAAAATTTTTACAGTAATTATTTGTGGATCAAATGCGTCATGGATTAAAAATAAGATTTTTGATGATAGTGAAGGACCACTTTATAAGCGTTTAACTAGTAAGATTCCCATGAAGCCCTTTGACTTAAAAGAGACAAAAAAGTATCTTCAGCAAGAAATAGGTATGGATATTGACGATAGATTAGCAACAGAGGTCTATATGTGTGTTGGAGGCGTAGCTAAATATCTTAGCTATTTTGATAAGTCTAAAGATGTTTACGAGAATATAGATAATCTATTTTTTAATGTTGATGGAATGCTCTATGATGAATATCATACTGTTTTTAAATCTCTATTTCAGCAAAAAAGTGGAATACATAAAGCAATTATGGATGCACTCTCAAATCCCAGTCAAGATAGAACCGTTCTTGGTTTAGTCGAGAGTTTAAAAAACTTCTCTAGAGGACCAATTGATTCCGCTATTGATGAGCTCGTCCTTTGTGGATTCATCAAGGGAATAGGGAGATACAACCATAAATCAAAAGGTGTAAATTACATAGTTATTGATCCTTTATGCGATTTTTACAACAAGTGGGTGAAAGAAAAGAGCAAAAACGACATGCTGAACCTTTCTCTTCCTTATTGGGGGGCAATTGCAGAAAAACAAGAATATGCAGTATGGGCGGGACTTAGATTTGAAAGTGTTTGTTTGGCAAACATAGACCTTTTTACATCCGCTAGAGGGTTGCGTTCTATTGTTAAGAATGTGAGTTATTGGAATTATGCAGATGAAACAAAATCAGGGAAAGGTGCTCAGATTGATATTATTGTGAAATATAACAATGATGTTTACGATTTAGTTGAGTGCAAATATGTCAATAAGCCGTTTTCAATTGATTCGCATTACGCCAAAAATCTTCTTAATAAAAAAGTTCAATTTAGAGAACATGGACTAAAAGGTAGAGTTAGAAGCGATATAAAGACGGTAATGCTCACTACTTTTGGATGTATAAAGAATACAGGATATTCGACAGCTAGAGTTGCAGCGGATATTACATTGGAAGATATCCTGAGAGATTGATTCACTTATTGCAGAGCAAATAACTATAAACTAAATTTGCTTATTTGTACTATCCTAGTGTACCTTACTTAACCTTTTCGTTTATAGCTACTACATTACAATCTTGATATGATTATTTCTGTTGGATATAGAGTTAAATCTTTAAGGGGAGTAGGATTTAGCAACGCCCTTGCAGAAACCATCGTCTTTAAGACGGTGATGAATGCCTAAATTTTAGGATATGATTTATCGTTATAAAATTTTAAAGCTTCATGTCCGATTTGCTACCTTTATACAAAGGTAGCAAATATATTATGAAGTCTTTGATATACTACCAGTATATTTAATTTAGGAGCAGTTATGTTAAAGCTAGATAGTGCTAATAAAACATTTAAAGAGCTAAATATAAATATCAAATCATCTTTTTATAATATCAAAGAGATAGATTCTCCGGTATTAAAATGTGTGACTATTTTCTTAAACGCAATAGGTGAGGGTGGTCTTAAGCTAACTGCAAAAGGTAATCTACCCACTAAGCTAGTTGAACAATTAGCAAAAACACAACCAACAGCTCATGATGAAAGATTTATAAAATTTGCAAAGAGATTTATAGAGGAAGAACAACCAGCTGCCATGAGAGCAAGGGTAGTATCTGAAGTTGCAAAACTTACAAGAAAACAATCTAATAAACTTCTCCTTACTAAAAAAGGGCGTGAGTTTTTAAACTCTAGTAAGCCAGAGCAGTTTGTCTATATATTTCATACTTTTTTGAATCTTAATTTAGGATATTTTGATAGGTATCAAGATGCTTCATTTATAAATGGTATATCTGCAATAATGCTTCAATTAGTCAGAGATAAAGCAAAGCAACCAAGAGGCAGTGATGTATATTGCTCACTATTACTAAATCAATATGATCAAGTTAATGATTTAATAGATGAGCAGCTATATCAAGAATCTATTTTAGATGATGATATGTTTGAGCTCTTTATAAAAATAGTTGATTTAAGACATTTTGGGAATTTCTTTGCACCAATGGGGTTTGTAAAAGATATTAAAAACGCTAGTTTAGAACCTTACTCTTATGAGAAAACATTACTATTAGATCAATTTTTTGAATCTGTTAATGAGATAGATACTACAAAGATTTTAGATGCAAGTACTATTAAATTGCTATCTAATAGAGTAAAAGATGAAAATTTAGAGATAGATCTGTTTAATGATCTGTGTTTTTTGTTTTCAAGTTATGTTTCAGTACCACCTCCGCCACCAGAACTTTTGGCAAATGACATGGTTGAACAAAAACGATTGCTCGGCAGTGCTAAAGATGTGCAGTTAGAATTTTATACAGAGCTTTGCGGATATATAGATGTAACCATGAGACAGTTTACAGAATTAGATGCAGTGGGTTCAAGAGATGATCTTATGAATAAGTATAAAAGCCTAGTTGATGGTTTCTTTTTACTACTTCCTAAATCTACACCACACAATCTATTTGTAATGATGCAATCAATCACATATTATTTAATTGAGATGCTCGATTCAAAATACAATTTAAAATTAAGTGATGAAAATTTCTATGATAATTGTGTAGAGAAGTTAAATAGTGAATTAGCTGAGGATATAGGTGCAGTATTCTATTTAATGGGTGAATTACACAAATATACTAAAAAACTTAAAAAAATAAAACCCGTAATAGTTGAACTTACTAAAGAGATAATACATAGTTATATTTTAGTATTGCTTGAACTTCGTTCCCACAATGAGGACCTAGTATAATGCAACCAATATCAGATATATTAAAGTATGAAACACCTGAGTCAATTAAAAAAGCAATTACTAATCATAAAAAATTAGCAACAGGTATCAACTCATTACTCTCTCAAAACCAAATAAATCTTTTAACACAAAAAGATATAGAAAAGTTAAAAGAGACCTAAGATATAATTCGAAAACTGATTAAGAAAAACAACTCATACCTAACTCATATCTCAAAACAAAAAAGCCTTAATGAAAAAAAGAGTTAGATAAGGTTTTAGCTGAGTTGAATGAGGTATTAAAGGCAGATAGCTTTGTAGAAGCTACAGCACTTGCTAATGGAATGATTGCAAACTATGAAAACTCAAAACCAAAAATTGCAGAATTTTTAATGAATAATCTTTATGACTCTTGTACCTATTTGTCATTTCCAAAAACACATTGGAGAAAATTACACTCTACTAATGTACTTGAGAGATTTAATAAGAAGATTAAGAGAAGAACAAAAGTGATAGGTGCCTTTCCTAGTGATGGGTCAATATTGAGATTATTAGTACCACTGCCTTTTGATATTTTTCCTATTTTTGGAAGTGATAAGTTACAGCCATATCCAAGGAGTGCTGCAAGTAAAAGATTATGATTCGTTTTAGACTTACTTTGATTGTAATGTTCAAATGAGGAGAGAAAATTCGTCTCTTCATTAACAGAATGAAGCAGATCTATGACAGAGATATACTCATTCGATGGAAAATATTTTGCAATAGACTCTTTGTTCTCGTCTTTTTCAACTTTTGGCGTTTTTAAAATGAAAGAGTTTTCAGTTGAAGTAAAATAGGTATTGAAACCTTTTTTGATATTCTCATTTGTATGTTTGAAACTCTCATCTAGCTTTAGTTTTACAGGTTTAATAAATGTATCATACTCCTTTAGATGTTCTAGTTCATGTAGTTTAAGAAGAGTGTCTTTGTTCTTTTTCCACTCATCTTTATCAATGAGATAATCTTCAAAGTTACGATACTTGATAGAGTACTTGAGATTCAAGGTTCCGTTTTTTATAGCATCATTTACATGAAAAAACAATAGTGCCTTATAAAGTGATACCCTAAATTTACCACTCTCATATACTGCCGTTTGTTCTTCATCATTGAGAAACTCTTTTGGTGCTGTTGCAGTTATATTAGAGGTCTCCCTAAAGTGCTTTATGGCAGTGATAATATTTTTATTTGAAGTGGCTTCATCAAATTCAATCTCTTTTAAGACACCAGAGAGTTTTCCTTGTAAAGATATGGACTTTTTCTCGATGAAATCATATTTGTTGTCAATAATAGTTTCAAATACTTTTTTCTCTGCAAAAATATTATTGAGAGATTGAGTTTTTTGTTCTACAACAGTGGCAATTGCCGCTACTTTTTTAACTGCTGAAAGTTTTTCATCTTTTACAATCTTTTCTATTTCATTTAAAGTGGAGATATGTGCATTTTCAAGTGATTGAAGTACCTGATTCTTTTTTGCTTCAAGTTCAAAACTAAAATCCTTTTGTGCTCTGAAAGAGGCGTTTTTGGCACTTTGGACTGTTGAGATAAATCTGTCTATAAGATTGTCATTGCGAATTAAATATTGATAGTACACAAATGAAAGGAGTGTAAAATACTGATTGAGCTTATTGGTTTGTGTCACTTGTGATGTTTGACCTTTTTCAACCCATTTAGCATAATACTGGGCTATTTTAGGAGTGATGAGAATATTGTCGATAATCTTTTTTAAGATATTAAATTTAGATTTCATTGTTTGCAATTTTCCCAAACTGAGGAGCATTTGATTTTTAGCTGTAGAGTGTTCAAGCTTTCTAAAATATGCAATCTTATATCTGTTTTTAG
>JAYEPE010000367.1:0-7663 GCA_034723735.1 Campylobacterota bacterium
AAAAAAAGATTGTTTTTTAGTATGATTTGGAATCGTTATTTAGGGAGTTTGGGGCTTAACTTAACACCATTGAACCCGACCCCTTTTTTTTCCTTTTTTTCTCATTATAGGCGAGGGCGACTGACCCATATATTTCTTATGGCACTATAGTTTCTATTAAGTCACCTTTTCTTTGTAACAGCATTACACTATTATTGAATGCCATCTCTTTGACATCTTCATTGATGTTAAAACTTGCTAAACCTAGGTGATGGTTGTAGTCTTTGTATTCTGGATAAAGTTTTTTAAAGTTACTGTATTTTTTATCTATGAGTTTTTCTATATCGCTTACATGAGCCTTGTACTTTGTCTCTATAATTGCTACATCTTTACCATTTACAAGCAGTATATCATACTCATCTTCTATATCACCAACTCTTTTATGTGCATTTTTACTTGAAAAGTCATACTTAATACCTGCTATGGTTGGATTATGACTGATGGTGTTCCAAAAAAACTCTTCTGCTATATCTCCTTGGTTGTTTGAGATATTACCGACTAGTTTTGCTACTTTATCTAATCTTCTGTCTGATTTTTCTTGGGATGCTTTTAATTCAGTACTTGAATTTTTCAATTCAATATTTGTATTTTTTAATTCAAGTATCGCTTGTGCTAAATCTTCTGAGGTTATCATGATTTACTCTTTGTATTTTTCATAATTATAGCTAAATTTCGAAAACTTCAATAAAAAAGTGGATTTATTAGTACTGCCGATTCATTCTGAAATGGCACCATCATTATTGCATACAAATTAAGATTGCCACGTCATTTCATTCCTCGCAATGACAGTCATTGCTAGCAAAGAGTAGCAACCCCTCCCGTTAAAGCAATCTAAATCAAAATGATACGAATATAATCGTTAAATGATTCATATTGTGATATTATTAGAATAAATAATCGGCTCAAAGAGGTGAAAATGAGTGAAAATATAAAAAAATGGATATGGCAATATACTGATTATCCACATTTTAATTATGATCATACACAACTTATAGAGCTGATTTCTGAAATTGATTATACAAGGAAATAAGATGGGTAATTATAAAGATGAAATTCAAAAGTTAAAAAATCCAAACTGTGCTGAAGATGATGTTTTTTTTCAGGCTATGGAAGAGGTTCTGCTCTCTATTGAACCCCTTATCAAATCAGATAAAAAATATAAAAAGAATGCTATTTTTAAACGCTTAACTACACCTGACAGAGTTATCAAATTTAAAGTTTCTTGGCTGGATGACAATAATGACATACAAGTAAATACTGGGTATCGTGTTCAGTTTAATAATGCACTTGGTCCTTATAAAGGGGGCTTACGTTTTCATCCTAGTGTAAATGAAGGAATTTTAAAATTTCTTGGATTTGAGCAAATCTTAAAAAATTCACTCACAGGTCTTCCTATTGGTGGGGCTAAAGGAGGGAGTGACTTTGATCCTAAAGGAAAAAGTGATTTTGAGATTATGAAATTTTGCTCTTCATTTATGACAGAACTTCATAAATATATTGGTCCACGTGTTGATATTCCTGCGGGAGATATTGGGGTAGGTGCTCGTGAGATAGGCTATCTTTTTGGTGAATATAAAAAAATTACCTCTAGTTTTGAGGGGGTTTTAACAGGAAAGCCTTTCGTTTTTGGAGGTTCACTAATGCGTCCTGAAGCAACTGGATATGGTACTGTTTATTTTACAGAGAAGATGCTTGAGCTTGAAAACCAAGAGAGCCTAGAGGGCAAAGTTTGTACTATCAGTGGTGCAGGAAATGTTGCCCTGCATGCCATAGAAAAACTCTACCATCTTGGAGCCATACCAGTTACATGTACCGATTCCAAAGGAACCATTTATGATGCTAGAGGTGTTGATATTGGCTTACTCAAAGATCTCAAACTTAATCGCCGTGTCTCACTTAAAGAGTATATCAAAGTTCATTCAGAAGCAAAATATATTAGCACTTCTGATTATCCAAAAGGGGCTCACGCGGTTTGGGATATCCCATGTTACGCAGCATTTCCATGTGCTACTCAAAATGAATTAACGAAGATTGATGCTAAAAATCTTATTAAAAATGGTTGTATCAGTGTAAGTGAGGGGGCAAATATGCCATCAACCACTGATGCTATCAATACTTTTTTAGCAAAGAAAATCTGTTTTGCGCCTGCAAAAGCAGCTAATGCTGGTGGTGTGGCAGTAAGTGAATTTGAAATGAGTCAAAATGCCTCCATGCAAAAATGGACTTTTGAAGAAGTTGATGCAAAGCTCAAACAGACAATGCAACAGATCTGTACACGGGTTTCACTCACTGCCAAAGATTATGGAGTTGAAGGCAACTATGTTGATGGTGCTAATATCGCAGGCTTCAAAAAAGTAGCTGATGCAATGATTTCTGAAGGAATTTAACGTAAATCGTTCAGACGCTGTTCGTAATGAAAAGCATCGTCATAACGTTCATGTTTTTTTGCACCCAAGAGGAGAAGTTGATATTTTTCAATCATTACATGTAAGAGTTCTTCATCCTTAGGATAACTTACATGTAAGGCTTCAAGAGTACGGACACGAAATCGATCCATACCCCAATATTTCGTAGAAAGTTGGTCATCATGACCACCATATTTATTGATTAATGCTTCATCAATTAAACCAAATTTATACTCTTTCATCAGACGTAACCAGAGATCATAATCTTCACATACCTCTAAGGTCTCATCAAATCCACTAACTCTATTAAAAAGTTTTTTCTCAATCATTACAGATGAGGGAGCAATAATACAGTGTGATAGTGAACGTTCATAAAGCTTATCATGACTTTTGGAAAACTTTTTGGGAAGCTTTACATGTAAGCCATTGCGTATCCACGTTTCATCTGTATAAGAGACTAAAATATCACGATTTTTTTTATGAAAAGCCACCTGCTTTTCAAGCTTTGTTGGCTCCCAAGTATCATCAGAGTCTAAAAAACATATCCACTCAGACTCTGCCATCATAACACCATTATTTCGAGCAGAAGAGACACCCATATTTTTTTGACGAAGTAGATTAACTTCATCGTACATTTTTGCAACTTCTGAAGTGGCATCGTTTGAGCCATCATCAACAATTATAATTTCTTTAGCTTTATAGGTTTGTGACAAAACAGATTCAATAGCACGCCCAAGTGTAGCTACCCGATTATATGCGGGAATAATAACTCCAACAGTAATTACCAGACCTTTAATTCGTTATAGAGACTATCACGTTCAACTGGAGTAAAGCCACTATTTTTAATGAGTGCTACAAACTCTTCAAGATTTACGCCATTAGCACTAGCCGCACCTGCTGCTGAGTTGATGGATTCTTGCTCTATCGTGCCATCAAGATCATTTGCACCAAACTCTTGTGCGACTAAGGCTAGATTAACCGTTGATGTCACCCAATAGGCTTTAAGATTAGCAACATTATCTAAAACGATACGGCTAATTGCCATTGTTTTTAAAATCTCATGCGCAGTAATAAACTCGGTTACCTTCAAAAAGTTATTCTCTTTTTGATACACAAGAGGGATAAAAGCATTAAAACCTGAAGTCTTATCTTGCAAGTTGCGAATACGCATCATATGATCAATACGATCTTTGCGCTCTTCTACATGCCCAAAAAGCATCGTTACATTGGATTCTTTACCTTTTTCATGCCATTTACGGTGAATCTCTAGCCACTGCTCAGAAGTCACCTTCCCTTTACAGATATAATCACGTACTTTTTCATCAAAAATTTCAGCGCCACCACCAGGCATAGAATCTACACCATACTCAATCATTAAATCTAAAATTTCATCATAAGACTTGTTATATTCTTCTGCTAAGAAATTTACCTCTGCCGCAGTAAGCGCCTTTACATGTAAGGCTGGATATTTATCTTTAATCTTTTTAAAAACTTCTAAATACCACTCTAAACCAGTATCACGATTGTGAGCAGAGACAATATGAACCTCTTTAATATCACGAGAAACAATATCATCAACAATTTTTAAAATCTCATCATGACTCATCGCATAAGGATTAGGATTTTTCCGACTTGCAGAGTAAGCACAAAATTTACAGATATCTTTACAGACATTGGTAGGGTTTATATGACGGTTAATATTAAAGTAAGTCTTTTTACCATGAAGTTTTTGACGAGATGTATCAGCAAGCTTGCCTAAGGTAAAAATATCTAAATCATAAAGCGCTAAGGCCTCATCAAAATTAATACGTTCACCGTTTTGTACTTTTTCAATCAATGTCATTAATCACAGCCTCATTTTTTTTGAAATTATAGCGATACTTACATGTAAAAGTAAAAAAGGTATACTTCTTAGTATGAAAATAGAAGAAAAAATAGAAGATTTAATCGAAAAAAATGCCTCTGACTTTGAGATATCAAAGCTTTTTAAACACGAAATTAAAGAGTATGAAAGCTCTTTGCAATGTATCTTTGAAGGTAATCAAGGCAAGGACTTTTTAGTCAAACACACCAAGGCTCTTGATAAGATTATGATGAATATGTACAAAACCGTACTTCGTCGTAATTTTGGAAATTATTTACCAATGCGTAACTCTATACCTATTGCACTCGTTGCCTTAGGAAGCTATGGACGTGAACAACTTTGTGTTCATAGCGATATCGATCTTTTAATTGTTTATGAAGAGATTGAAGGGTACAAAACACAACAACTCATTGAGAAACTACTCTATCTTGCTTGGGATGCTGGGATGAAGCTTGGGCATAGAGTACATGAAGTGAGTGATCTTTCTAAGGCAGCCTTTGAAGATATTACTATTAGAACTTCCATGATGGAATCTCGTTTTATTGGTGGCTCTACATTTACTTGGCATGCTACACAACGACAACTTAATATTATTCGACACAATAATCCCAAGGCATTTATATTGCAAAAGATTGAAGAGGCAGAAAAAAGACGCACAAAGTATCCTCTCTCTATGCAGCCCAACATTAAAGAGAGTGTGGGAGGACTTCGAGATTCACAACTACTCTATTGGATAGCAAAAACCATTTATGATGTTTCTTCATTAAGAGAGTTGATTGATATCCTTTTTAAAGAAGAGCGTTATCGTGAATACCGTGTAGCACTCGAACTTCTTTTTCGTGTTCGTAGCGGTTTACACCTTATTAGCTCTAAACAACAAGACAAATTAGTTCTTGAACATGTCCCTGCTTTAAGCAAGATGCTGGGATTTAGCAATGAGAGAAAATTTATTACTAAAGTTCTTGAAGCCCAATGGCGTATCAATAATTTTACACAAATATTCGTCAAGAAAATGCTCCGTCCTTTTTTATACCAAGAGATTCATTTTACACAACTTCGTCAATCTCGTATATATAAAAATTTTTATCTTATTGATAATTGTATCTATTCACCAATGTCAGTTGATTCAATCAAAATCGAACTATTGCTTGAATTTTTACTGAATTTACCTGATAAACCTTGGAAGTTTGATTCAAGTTCTATGGCTATTTTCACCTATAGTTTTATTAAACACCCTCTTAAAAAATCCACCTATGCTCTTATTAAAAAACTTTTTGAGAGAAAGCATCTTTTCTCTTTTGTAGAACTTTTTTATAATGCAGGTATTTTGCACGAACTCTTAAATATTTTTAGAAAAGTTCACCATTTACCTCAATTTGATGGTTACCATCACTATCCTGTTGATCTTCATTCTATCAAGTGTGTTGAAGCTTTAGAAGATATCAAAGAACCTTTTATACAAGAACTTTATCAGCAATTACCCCAACAACAACAGACGCTTTTAAAAGTCGTTACGCTGATTCATGATACAGGAAAAGGGAGAAAACAAGACCATAGTGATGTTGGAGCAAAACTTATGCTTCCTTTTTGCAAAAAACTGGGTTTCAATGAAAATTTACAGCACCAAGCCGCACTACTTGTCAAGCATCATGTTTACATGTCTAGAGTTGCTTTCAATGAAAATATCTTTAATGAAAAAACCTTATACAAGTTTATGTCTAGTATTCAAAATTTAGAAAATCTTAATATGCTCTATATTCTTACTTACGCTGATATTAATGGTGTTGGAAAGGGAGTATATACCTCTTTTAACAGCAAACTGCTTTATGATTTGTATCAAGGAGCCAAAGAGGTCTCACAAAATAGTGAACGAATCACCGATGCGAGTAAACGTCTTAAGATAGAGCGTCGCCTCCAAAACAGTGAAAGCTTCAAGACTCTAAGTCGCCTTCAACAAAAAAAGATTTTGACTATCGAATCAAATCTCTTCTTTTTTAAGCGTAGTATTGATGAAATTATGAATATTTCAAAAAGAGCTAGAGAATGTGGAGATTATAAATATTATCTTGATGATGCAAAGACATTTAGCATCGAAATTTTTAGAAAAATTCCACTAAATCTTGGATATCTTCTTGGACATCTTAGTTATCTTAATATTATTTCTATGGAAATTTTTACACTTTTTAATGATGTTAAATATTTTAAACTCGAATTTGCACTGCAACCCTCAGCAGATACGTATGATCAAATTTCTATGATTTTAGATGAGGCCTTTGATATGACACGCAAAATAACACTATCGCAGCCTGTTATAAAAAGGAGTGAGATTACACTCGATTGTGAGCATTCAAAACAGTATGCTGAACTTAGTATTCATACAAGTAATCAAAAAGGTTTGCTCGCTTTTATTGTTCACATCTTTGAAGAGTTACATATCAATATTGTCACAGCAAAAATCCACTCTACCAAAAATAGAGCAAATGATAATTTTTTAATTGAAAAAGAACATAAAATGTGCGATAATGCAAGCAGCATAATGAAAAAGCTAAGTAAGGGGAAGAGATAAATGTGTGGAATTGTAGGATATATAGGGAAGCAAAAAACAAAAGAAATTTTGATTGATGGCTTGCGAGAGCTAGAGTATCGTGGTTATGACTCAGCAGGTATTGCTGTCTTAGAAAATGGCTCATTTAATACCTTTAAAGCATTGGGAAAGCTTATCAATCTTGAAGAGAAAAGTGCTGATTTTGAAACAGATGGCTTTGCTGTTGGGATTGGACATACAAGATGGGCAACCCATGGAAAACCGACAGAACTTAATGCCCACCCTCATATGGGACAAAGTTCTTATGTAGTTCACAATGGTATTATTGAAAACTATCAAGAACTTAAAAAAGAGCTTCAAGCTGAGGGTATAAGCTTTTTAAGTCAAACTGATACAGAAGTTATTGTTCATCTTTTTGAGCACTATCTTAATCAAGGTATGGATGCCTTTGATGCTTTTAAAAAGACTCTTCATCGTCTTGAAGGTGCTTTTGCTATTCTTCTTGTTACTACATCAGTTGAAGGTCAAATCTTTTTTGCAAAACACGGTTCTCCAATGATTTTGGGAACCAATAGTGAACAAGAGAAGTTTTTTGGCTCTTCAGATGCAGCACTTATCGGAAAATGTGAAAATGTTATCTATTTAGAAGATGGTGCTTATGGATATCTCAATAGTGAAACTATAGCGCTGTATGACAAAAGTGATACGCTACAAAACTTACAATTTACTGCATTACCAACATCAAAACTTTCAGCACAAAAAGAGGGATTTCGCTTCTTTATGGAAAAAGAGATTTATGAACAACATAGT
>JAYEPE010000368.1:0-7633 GCA_034723735.1 Campylobacterota bacterium
AACATTTTGCTTCAAATTCTATGATTGTTAAAGTTATAAACCCAGGTAATATTGATCTGTTGCGTGATATAAAAGGATACCGTTGTGATAATATTAAAATTGATATCTGCTATGATAAGTTAAGAATAGAAGATATCATATTAGATGATATTAAAAAATATCATGTGGGCTTACTTATTGTATCACAAAAAATGTTCCATCGTGAACATGTACGTGCAGTCTTGTATGAATGTAATGTACCAGTATTGAAACTTGCAAAGCGATCTTTGACTGATCTTAAAGATAGTGTCTTGCTTCTGAGTGATAATCGTGATTTTGAAAAAGTTTCTACGGCTATTTTTGATATTGCTGAACAGATGGGTTATAACATGGAACTTGTCAATTATCTTAATGAAAATCAGAGTGAAAAAGAGCAGGTTATAGAACATTATCGTAGTCTTTCGGTTATTTTTTCAAAAAGTATTAAAATTACAGAAATTTCAGAAAATCCTATTCGTCTTCTTAATAAGAGAGAAAATTTTCTACAATGTCTTCCTTTTACGGAGGCTTTAATTCCTCATAATGCTTTTTCTTGGATGTCAACTGACAGTGAGCACCTTTATGAACGTTTAGATAGTTACCATCAGATATTTATTCCCGTTAGGATATAGTATCTTCACAGCTTTTTAAGTGAAAAACAAGTATTATAAAAACAAAAAAAGATGCTTAAAATGACTGTTGATATTACGCTAAAAAATGAAGTAGATAATTCATATAAAATTATTATTGATTCTCTTGAAAATATTGTTCTAAATACTAAAGTTGCTATTGTTACTAATCCTAAGGTAGCAGGGTTTCATTTAGCCTATTTACTTGAAAAAATTCAAGCTCCTGAAGTTTATATTATTACTGTGCCTGATGGTGAATCGTATAAAAATATGCAAAGTCTCAATAATATTTTAGAAAATCTTTTTGATCACCGTTTTAATCGTAACTCTATGCTTATTGCTTTTGGTGGTGGTGTTATTGGTGATATGACTGGTTTTGCAGCAAGTATTTATCAGCGTGGTATTGATTTTATTCAAATCCCAACAACGCTTCTCTCTCAAGTTGATGCAAGTGTTGGTGGTAAGACAGGAATTAATAACCGTTTTGGTAAAAATCTTATAGGTGCATTTCATCAACCTCAAGCGGTCTATATTGATCCATATTTTTTGACAACATTGCCTGAACGTGAATTTGCAGCAGGTGTGGCTGAAATCGTAAAAATGGCAGTTACTTTTGATCAAGATTTTTTTGAGTGGCTTGAAAAAAATGACTTACATGATCAAGAACTTATGAAAATAGCCATTGAAAAAGCAGTCAAGACCAAGGCATGGGTTGTGGCTCAAGATGAGAAAGAGCGTGGTTTACGCGCTGCTTTGAATTATGGGCATACTTTTGGACATGTGATTGAAAATGAGACAAAATATACTAAATACCTTCATGGTGAAAGTGTTGCTATTGGTATGGTAATGGCAAATGATGTAGCTTGTGAACTTGATTTAATGAATCAAAGTGAAGCAGACCGTATTAAAGAGCTCTTAGAGCGTTACAATCTACCAACATCTTATAATATTAAAGATGTTAATCTTTTTTATGAGACATTTTTTCTTGATAAAAAAAGCAGTGATAGTGCGATTATGTTTATTATCCCTCATCATCTTGGCGGTGTTGTTATGCGTAATGATATTGATGCACAACTGATTAAAAATATTTTGAAAACATATCAGGATAGTTAGAGTGAGGTTTTTTACACTAATATTATTTTTTAGCTTATCACTTCAAGCAGAAGCTATTGTAAGTAATGAACTCAATGCAACACAATTGCAAGCGATAGAACAACACCGTATTGCAGAAGAGCAACGCATTGAAAAAGAGCGTCTTGCAAAACTTGAAGCTGCTAAAAATGAGAAAATTCGTCGTTTAAATATTGATTTGACTCGTAGTGATAAAGAGTTAAATAAAGAGAGTGTTTGGCTCAATAGTTATAGCTCTTATCTTAAATTTGTTGATGTTCGTACAGCATTGACGCAGACACAGAAAATTATTGAAGAACTTGCTAAATATGGTAAAAACTCTGAAGATAAAGAAAATCTTGATATTTTTATGAGTAAAGAGCTTCGTTTACAAGATCAATTAACTCTCTTTCAAGATCATAGTGAAGCTCCTTTTGCTTCTTTGTTAAAACCTGATGAAATTGAAGATATACCTGAGATTACAAATCCTTTTGATATCTTTACGGGAATCTCTTTTAATAAAAAGCTTGATAACTCTTATGAAGAGTATGTAAATCGTGGAAATGAATTACGTCAATTAGTAATCTCCTTACGAGAGAAGAAAAAGACACTTATTGACCTGAACGCTCTTGAGAACAATACAACAAAATATGAAGATCTTATTATTGCAACAAGTAAGAAACTCTATAAGTTTGAAAATGCTCTTGAGACGCATAATACAACAGTTGAAGTGTATCAAAAACGCATCAACGAAGTTGCACTTCGCGTTGTTAAAGAAAATAAAGGACAGATGGTAAAACTCTTTAATCTAGGAGTAACTATTGGTATTTTAATTTTAATTTTTCTTATTTTGAAGTTTATTATTAAGAAATATATTACTGATAATGAACGCTTTTATATGGCAAATAAAATCATCACTTTTATAAATATCACCTTGATTGTTTTGATTGTATTTTTCTCCTATAAGGACAAGGTGGGCTATTTAGTTACGGTCTTAGGTTTTGCATCTGCGGGTATCGCGATTGCAATGAAAGACTGGTTTATGAGTATTTTAGGCTGGATGGTTATTGTCTTTGGAGGATCTATTCATGTTGGAGATCGTATTCGTGTTGAAAAAGATGGCATGATTTACGTGGGGGATGTTATGGATGTCTCTCTTTTGCGTATTACTGTGCTTGAAGATATTACATTAACCTCATATATGCATAATCGTCGTGCAGGTCGTATTATCTTTGTTCCAAATAATTATATTTTTACTTCGCTCATTGCAAATTATTCGCATCATTCACTGAAAACAGTTTGGGATGGTATTGATATCTCAATCACCTTTGATTCAAATCATAAAAAAGCAATTCATATTGCTAAAGAGATTACACGTAAGTATGCCAAAGGATATACAGATATCACTCGTAAGCAACTTAATAAGCTTCGCAGCCGTTATAATCTAAAAAATACCAATGTCGAACCACGTATTTTTCATTTTATTGAAGAGAACGGCATGCGTGTAAGTTGTTGGTATCTTACGAACGCCTATGCAACACTAACCCTTCGTAGCGTGATTTCAGGTGATATCGTAGATGCCTTTAATGCTGAAGATGATATTACGATAGCCTACCCAACACAACGCTTACATATTAACGATGAAAAACGTGACAATATAGCGGCTTCTCTTGAAAATGAGCCGCATGAAACCTAAGGTTTATTTTAAGACTTTTGGATGTAGAACTAATGTTTTTGATTCTCAAGTGATGATGAGCGGATTGAAAGATTATGATATTACGCAAGATGAGAGCAGTGCTGATATTATTATTTTAAATTCATGTACTGTAACAAATGGAGCTGATTCTTCAGTGCGCTCTTATATCTCACAGATTGAAAAAAAGAGTCAAGCGCGTATCTATCTAACGGGTTGTGGGGCACATACTAAGGGTGAATCACTGTTTGAAAGTGATCGCGTCTTTGGTGTTTTTGGGCAGAGTGAAAAAAGTAAAATCAATTCACTCTTACAAAATGAAAAGCGTTTTTATAATTTAGGGGATCTGAATTTTATTGATGAAGCTATTGTTAGTGAATTTGTAGGCAAGAGTAGAGCCTTTATCAAGATACAAGAAGGGTGTAGTTTTCGTTGTAGTTACTGTATCATCCCTTTTGTTCGTGGTGATTCACGCTCACTTGATGAATCAAAAATTTTAGAACAAGTACGCATTCTTGCAGGTAATGGATTTGGTGAGTTTATTTTAACTGGTACAAATATTGGAAGCTATGGACAAAGTAATCAAAGCTCTATCGCCTCCTTAATGAAAAAGATGAGCTATATCCGTGGTGTACGTCGTATCCGCTTAGGTTCTTTAGAGCCTATTCAAATTGATGATGAATTTATGGAAATTATCAATGAGAGATGGCTAGAGCGTCATCTTCATATTGCACTACAACATACCTCTCGTGATATGTTAAAGCTTATGAATCGACGTAATAAGTTTGAAAATGATGTGAGGCTTTTTAATATCTTATCCCAGCAAGGATTTGCACTGGGAACAGATTTTATTGTAGGTCATCCTGGTGAAACCCAAGAGCGATGGCGTGAAGCAATGGATAATATATCTCATATTCCTCTCACACATCTACATGCATTTACCTATTCAAAACGTGATGGCACTCCTTCATCAACAATGAAGCCAGAAGTAAGCGGAACTCTTTCAAAAGAGCGTATGTCTGAACTTCAATCTTTGGTTAATAAGAACAATCTTAACTTTCGTAAAGCACAAACAGAGGCTCTTGATGTTCTTGTTGAAGGGGAAAAAGAGGGACTGTATCATGGATTTGATCAGTTTTATAATAAAATACTCATAGCATCAGATGATGATATCCGTGGTGAGTGGAAACATATAGAAAATTATGATATCTTAGAAGGTCACAATTATGCTCAACTCTAAAAAAAATAGACTTATTCTTTATGCATCTGCATTTATTGTTATTGCACTCATACTTTTTGCTATCTTAAGAGATAGCTCAAGTACGATATCCCTACAAGAGACACGTTCGCTTATTGCTTCAAAAATGGTTGAAAAAGTTGTCTTTGCCAATGAATTTCTCTACTTTTATAGTACTGATGGAAACATTTATAAAATTCCACGTTCACAGATATCATCAAAGGAGTTGCAAAATGTCAAAGTAGAAGTGTCGCATAGCTCTCAGATTATTACTACTTTATTGATTTTGGTTCTTTTTTTAGGTTTGGGAAGCTTACTCTATAGATGGTGGCAAAAGCGTATTACTCCAATATCACAAACAGCAAATCAATCTGCTATGCCACAGCTTGAAGAAGCACTTGAAAGTATCACTCCTTCTCGATCAAATGTCACTTTCTCAGATATTGGTGGTGTTAGTGAAGTAAAAGAAGAGCTTGAAGAGATAATCGATTTTCTTAAAAATCCCAAGCGATATCATAATTTTGGAGCACGTATGCCCCGTGGAGTTTTACTTATAGGACCTCCTGGTGTAGGTAAAACAATGATTGCAAAAGCAGTTGCTTCTGAAGCAGAAGTACCATTTTTCTATCAAAGTGGTGCCTCCTTTGTACAAATCTATGTAGGCATGGGAGCAAAGCGTGTTCATGAACTTTTTAATGCAGCTAAAAAAAGTGCTCCTTCAATTATTTTTATTGATGAAATTGATGCGGTAGGTAAAAAACGTGATGGCACACGTAATGATGAACGTGAGGCTACTTTAAATCAACTTCTTACTGAGATGGATGGATTTGAAGAGAGCAGTGGCGTTGTTGTTGTAGCAGCAACAAATAATATTGAAGTGATGGATGCAGCACTTTTGCGTGCGGGTCGTTTTGATCGTCGTATTTTTGTAGAGGTGCCAACACCTAAAGAGCGTGAAGCTATCGTGGGTAAATATTTAAAACATATTCCACATAATGTAAAACTTGAAGATATTGGAGTGATGAGTACTGGTTTTAGTGGAGCGGCTTTAGCTGCTTTTGTTAATGAAGCGGCACTTTTATCCTTACGCCAAAAAGACTTACATGTAAGTATGGAACATTTCTTAGCTGTTAAAGAAAAAGTGATGTTTGGAAAACGTAGAATCCCACTTTTAAATCAAGAACAAAAGCGTTATCGTGCCCGTTATCAGGCAGGAAAAGCCTTAGTCGCAACATGGTTTGATATGCCTTTTGAAAAAATATCATTAACAAGTGATACGATGCAACCTCCAATATCACAACCACTTTTACAGCATGAAATTGTTGCTCGTATTCAGATGTATTTAGCAGGTATGGCTGCAAGTAATTTGGCTTTTAATGAACATGCAAGTAATGCTGCAGCAGATATCTCTGAAGCACGTCAATTGGTTACACAGATGATTGACACCTATGCTATGGGTAGTTCTTTAATTCCTGAAGTCTCGGAAAAATCGGCTATGCTTGATACACTTTATAGTGAAACAAAAAAGCTTCTTAGTGGGAAAGAAGAACTGCTTGTCAATATTGAAACAGTATTGATGGAGTATGAAAGCATTTCAAAAGAGCTTATTAAAAAGATGATTAGTGAAGTTTTATAGCGGATTTTCTCTACGAGAGGATAAAACTTTTTTTACACCGTATCTTAAAGAATCACAATACTCTATAGCAGGATTTAGTTATGGTGCTATCGCAGCGCTCTTACATGTAAGCCAAAGCAGTAGTCGTATTGACACTTTACAGCTTTTTTCCCCTGCCTTTTTTCAAAATAAACCTGAGAAGTTTAAACGTTTGCAGATGATGGCATATCAGCGTAATAGTGAGCTATATCTAAAGAATTTTATGAAGACATGCTTTAAGCCTTATGTATTAAAAAAAACCTTACATGTAGAGACAAGTGCTGATGAACTTCATGAACTACTGCACTTTCAATGGCCTGTAGATATACTACAAGATATTGTGGATAGGGGTATCGTTATTGAGGTGTATTTAGGTGAAAAAGATGCCGTTATTGATGCTGATGCAGCAAAAAGTTTCTTTTTACCTTTTAGTACAACATATTATATTAAAAATGCAAACCATTTTTTATTACAGGAGTAAGTATGAGTCAAATTAAAATAGGTGTTATCACAGCATCGGATCGAGCTAGTGCGGGAATTTATGAGGATATTTCAGGTGTAGCAATTCAAGATACTATGAAAGATTATCTTACATGTAAGTTTGAAACTGTATATCGCTGTATTGCTGATAATCAAGATGAGATAGAAAATACTTTGATAGAGTTATGCGATAAAGAAGAGTGTTGTCTTATTGTTACCACAGGAGGGACAGGACCAGCCTTAAGAGATGTTACCCCAGAAGCAACAGAAAATATCTGTGAAAAAATGATGCCAGGCTTTGGAGAGTTAATGCGTCAAGTAAGTTTACAATACGTCCCAACCGCCATCCTCTCACGTCAGACTGCAGGTATTCGAGGAAAATCTCTAATTATCAACTTACCAGGAAAACCTAAATCTATTCGTGAATGCTTAGATGCAGTATTTCCAGCAGTACCGTACTGCATTGATTTAATAGAAGGACCTTATTTAGAATGTAATGAGGAAGTAATTAAAGTTTTTCGGCCTAAAGCTAAGTGATGTGGGTTTTGGTACCGCCGAGCGGACTTGAACCGCTACGCATTGCTGCATCGGATTTTGAATCCAAATTAGTATTCGAACATATTTGCCGCAAATGTCACGTAGGCACTGCATTAATGAGACTTTCAATGAAACTTTAAACAGTATCGTCTATAATTATCACAAAGGTACACAGTTGTTTGTGTACAAAATTGTGTACTTTTTAGGATGGTTACGTTATGAAGTTTAATTTGAAGAAGTATAATACTTCAGGCTTAAGTTATGTTAATGACGGG
>JAYEPE010000369.1:0-7616 GCA_034723735.1 Campylobacterota bacterium
ACGTATCAAGATGATTGCTAAAGGAAAAGCAGAACCTGTTGCTGATAATGAAACAGATGGTGGACGTGCGAAAAATAGACGTGCGGAGATGAATTTAAGACACTAGTCTTCTTTATATGTATTGAGAAATATTTTCTCAATACTCTCTTTTCTTGCTATAATTCTTTATGAATAAAAAACGCTTCAATAATCAATTACTTCAATTTTTAGATAATTCACCAACACCGTATCACGCCTTAGAGCAGATGAAAAAATCTTTACATGTAAAGGGTTTTAAAGAGCTTCATGAGAGTGAAAACTGGATGCTACAAAAGGGTGAAAAGTATTTTGTTACTCGAAATGATAGCTCTATTATCGCTTTTACATATCCAAAAGAGCGTAAAAAATATCTAATGATGGGTGCGCATACAGATTCACCTAATCTTAAAATCAAACCTAACCCTCTCATAAAAAAAGAGGGTTTAATACAGTTGGCGGTTGAGCCTTATGGAGGAGTGTTGATAAATCCTTGGTTTGATAGAGATCTTAGTATTGCTGGAAAAGTAATTGTAAGTGATGAAAAAAATAATTTACATGAGCATCTTATAGATTTTAAAGATCCTATCGCTATTATCTCCTCTTTAGCTATCCACCTAGACAAAACTGCCAATAAAGAGCGTAGTGTCAATATGCAAAACGACATTGCACCTATTCTTACAAGTAGAGCTGATTTTGATTTTGAGCAGATGATTTTAAAAGAGCTAAGACTCCCTGCATCAAAACTTATCTCTTATGACTTGAGTTTCTATGATACTCAAAAAGCCTCTTTTGTAGGAATAGAGAAAGAGTTTATCGCTTGTGCGCGTTTAGATAATCTTTTGAGCTGTTTTGTTAATCTACAAACTCTTTTACATGTAAAGAGAGATGATGCGGTTTTGATGGTGTGTTCTGACCATGAAGAGGTTGGAAGTGAATCTACAACAGGTGCGGCAGGTCCTTTTTTAGAGCAGGTTTTGAGACGTATTGAAAGTAGTGAAGAGTCTTATATTCAGATGTTACGAGAGTCGCTTTTAGTCTCTTGTGATAATGCTCATGCTGCACATCCAAATTTTGCTGATAAACATGAACCAAATCATAAGCCACAGATGAATCAAGGTGTAGTGATTAAGATAAATTCAAATCAACGTTACGCTTCTAATGTACTGAGTATGTCACGTTTTATCCAAGCTTCAGCAGATATCAAAATTCAAAAATATGTCACTCGTAGTGATATGGGATGTGGTTCTACTATCGGTCCAATTACGGCAACACGATTAGGTATTGAAACTATTGATGTAGGTTTGCCAACACTGGCTATGCACTCTATTCGTGAGCTTGCTGGGAGTGATGATGCGCATGAGTTATATGAAATTCTTATGAGGCTATCACGTGGCTGATACGGTAACACCCCAAGAGTTACAACTTCTAATTCAACAGACCTTTAAGGTAGAAGATGATTTCAAAGCACTCAAAAAATCTTATGAGCATCTTCAAGGTACTATAGAAAATGTTGTAGAATTTCTCCCTAATGCTATCTGGATTTTAGAATCTGATGGCAGTATATTTTTAGAAAATTCAAAAGCCAAGGAGTTGACTGCCTTGCTCGGACTCTTGCATCTTGATGAAGATGAAATTAGTTTTGATGCACGTTACTTCTTAATTAAAAAGGCGATGTACCAAGATAAACAGCTTATAAGTGCTACAGATATTACAGAGCAAAAAAGAAAAGAGAATCTAGCGACTATGGGACAGATGGCAGCACATCTTAGTCATGAAATTCGTAATCCAATTGGCTCTATTTCTCTACTGACATCAACACTAATGAACAAGGTTATTGCAAAAAACAAGCCTATTGTATTTGAAATACAAAAATCAATTTATCGAATAGAGCGTATTATCAAAGCAACCTTGATGTTCTCCAAGGGTGTTAAAACTCAAATTGAACCTATTTCATGGATGAAGATTTATAATGAGCTTCATACCGCTATTAGTTATTATTCATATTCAAAAGAGATTGACTTTATCTTGCCCGAAGAAGATTTTGAACTTCAAGGTGATAGTGATTTACTTATTATGCTTTTTAGTAATTTTATTTTTAATGCTATAGATGCGATAGAGCTAGATGATGAAGAGAGTGGAATAATAGAGCTTAAGCATACTAAAAAGAGTAATCAACACTTTTTTGAGATTTATGATAGCGGTATTGGCATTGAAAATAAAAAAATGCTCTTTGAAGCCTTTAAAAGCACTAAAGAAAAAGGCAATGGTTTAGGGCTTATACTCTCTAAAGAGATCGCTGAGGCACATGGAGGTGAAGTAGGGCTATGTGATGGGGAGCGTAAAGGTTTTTATGTATTGTTAAAAGCTTGAAAGTAAAAATAGGCCTTACATGTAAGACCTTTCTTCTAAAGTAAGTTATTGCGTAACATCTCATTTTTGAGTGTCTCTTTATTAATCCCTTTGTCATGAAGTGATTTAAGAGGCATCTCTCTATTATAAAAAATTTGTGCAGGAATCATATAGTTTGGTAGGTGTTTTTTAAGCTCAAAAATGATTTCATTACGAGCAAGTTCATGTTGTGCGTTATAGACCAATATAATCTCTTCTTCAATTTCGCTATTTTCAACTGAAAAGATACTGCATGATGAGATAGCAGGAATATTGTTGTAAATGACACTCTCTATCTCAACAGGACTAACACGGTAGCCTTGTGTTTTTATCATATCATCTTTACGTGAAACAAAGTAGAGATACTCCTCTTCATCTTTGTAAACATAATCACCACTTGCTACAACAATCTCATCAGTAAGTCCATGTTCAAGGTCAATGACTTTTTCAAGGATCTTAATACTTTTAAAGCGTATTGCTGTCTCATCAGGTGCATTCCAGTAGCCTTTGTATATACATGCCCCTCTATGAATCAGTTCACCAATTTCACGAGGCTTACAGGCTTCTCCCTCTTCATTAATGATATAAAGTTCTACATCAGGAATGGCTTTTCCAATGGAGTTAGGTCGGATTTGAATCTGGTTTGGATTAAGAAATGCAGAACGAAATGCTTCACTAAGACCATGCATAGAGTAAAACTTAGCAGCTTGAAAATGGGTATTGATATTTTTAATCATTAAGTTAGTGATATTTCCACCAGAAGAGGTGATAGAGCGAATATTTTTAAGATGCTCTGCATGAGGAATTTTATGTATATCATCATCAAACATCTGAGTAATATGAATTGGCATTAGGGCTAAAATAGTAATTTTATCATTAATGAGATGGTTGAAAAAATCACTTGGAAGGACAAATTTATGAATGGCTAATGTCGCTTTAGCATAGAGTGTAGCAAAGATTTGATTGAGTCCATAATCAAGATTAAAACTAAGCACTCCTGATAAGATATCCTCCTCTTGAATATCAATATAATTTGAAACAATACGCGCGCCATCGGTTAAACTACGGTGCGTAATAACAATACCCTTAGGGTTTCCACTTGAGCCAAAAGAGTAGGTGATGACGGCATTATCATGCCCGTTAATGTTACATGTAAGTACTGCATCATAACACTTATACATCTCATCAAAAGAGACATCGCTCTGCTCATGAGCATGATAGGTGATGATTTTTCCTTCAAATTTCAGAGCTTTAAGTGCCTCGATTTTATACTCATCTGTAATCATACAAGCAATTTGACAGTCATCTACAATATGTTGGACTTGTTCAGGTTTTAGCAAGCGTGTAATTGGAACAAGTACAAAATCACTAGAGAGTAGGGCTAAAATAGCAATAATCTGCTCACTTCCTTTGTGCGAATAGATACCGATACGACTCCCTTTTGGAAGTTTTAGGGTACTAAAATAGTGGGCAACTCTGTTTACATTTTCAAAAAGCTCATTGTAGGTAAGCTTTTCTTGATTAAAAACTAGAGCAGTTTTATCTGCGTGAGTGGCAACTGCGTTTTCAAGTAGGTGTCGAATGCTATTAACTGACATTATTGCTCCTTGTCATACCAAGTGTCCAGATTTTATACTCATCATCAATGATAAGTGATGGAATTTGATGAAAATGTAAAAGTTTTTTATAAAAGAATTTTACAATCATCTCTATCTCCTCATGCTTGAGTACCTTTGTGATACCACCAGTAAAGATAATAGAGTTAAGTTTTTCAAGTTGAAGATTAATATAGAGGTTATGATGTAGTGAGGTCTTATATAAGACTAAAAAGATAGAGAGTTGCATTAATATTTTAGTAGCATTATCACTGTACTCTTCTAAAATATTTTCAGTAACATTGAGATAGGCAAGTAACTCATATACGAACTCATTATTTTTAGCGCTAAAAACAAGTGAATCACGTGATTTAAAGACACCTAGCTTTTTAAAGACAAGACGGTCATATTCATTTTCACTGACAATATTGTCAATAACTAAATCACGTGAATAGTGAATGTCTGTCGTTGCACCACCAATATCAATTAAGATAAAAGGGTCGGCAACTTCAAAAGTTTTATGCATCATTCCCATGGAGCGATTCACAATATATGGTGTTGAGTAGATTTGGTTAGTTGTAAACTCATAAAGATGTTTGATATCTTCTTTACCCATAATATCTTTCTGATAAAGATTCGTTAAAAAGCTTTTTAACTCTTCGCCTTGAACTTGAAGTTTAGGGCTAATGATATTATCTAAGAGCAGAATATTTTCAAGATTTTCTTGCATAAAGCTATGACTCTTATCACTGCCGACATAGACAATATTATGAAAACTTGTCTGTTTTAGATAGTTAAGAAGTTTATTGTCAAAAATATTCTGCACTCCATCAATACCACCAACAATTATAACAACATCAATCTGTTCTCGTGGAGGTGTATATTCATGAATGTGTGAATACAGTACTGTATCGATAATATTTATTCCTGCGTTATAAGCGATATTAGTCGCATACTTTAGGCTAAAAGAGTGGGTAAGCCCAATGATAAGGGTACTGAGTCCGCCATTTGCAGAACTACAGATATGGACATCTTCTTTAGAATATTGAGAGAGTAAATCCCCACAACGGTTTTGAAAATCATCAAATATATTACGTTCAAAGTTTCTAAAATACTGTTGTATTTTATCATCTTCACAGACTTTAAAATAGGTGCTTCCGATATCGATTAAGACTTTACTCATAACATTACTCCGATATCTTTAATGATTTTTTGTACTACTGATTCATCTTGAGCAAGTCTTATTTTATCACGGTCAAAAGCAAAGCTTTTTTCTGAAAGTGGTAAATTTCCTTTGTTGTAAATACGGATATTACTTTGTGCATCACGTACTGTAATCACTTCATTATTATTGATAATGTGTGGAGAAAAAGGAATGTCTATATAGCCTTTTTTAATGGAGTTAAAGACTTTTCTCCAAAGTGTGTCAGCATTATCATTAAAAACTGCCTCTAAGATCTCATCAACTTGAAGGGTGAGGTTTTCTTCTTCTTGCTCATCATGGATTTTTGGAAGACCTTGAAGCATATTAAGAGTGTATTTTACATTAGCAACTGCTTGGGCATTAGACTCTTTTGTAGGAATTCCAAAAGCTTCATCACGAGTTTTAGTGATGATTTTATCTGCACCTACCATCGCTGCAATTACAGTTGAAGTGTTGATAAGTGAGTCTGATGAGTTTTTATTATAAGGAAATGCACCCATCCATTGATGATAGACAAGATTAATAGTTGCGTCGGTGTGTCCAAATTTATCCGCATACTTACGAGAAAGTTTTTTAATAACATTAGAGGAGACAATATCTTGATTCATTGAACCTGTTTGTGAAAAACTTACCGAAAATGATTTCACACCCTCTTCAAGAGAGAGTAGCATCTCTAAAAGTTGAATAACTATAACAATAGCAGGAGGCTGTAGTGTTGCACTTAAAGGTCCAAAAGATTCACGGTTAATAGGCTCATTAAGCTTAGAGTACTCTGCACAGACACGTTCAACATATTTCCAGTACAAAAAGGCCTTATCAAGAGGAAAGTTTTTTGAATATGGAAGTAGATACGTGATAGGTCCACCCTCAATCTCAAAAATTCCAGAAGCTAAGGCAGTTTCGATTAAGAGGCGTGCATCAGGTGTTCCATGGCGCAGACTTACAGGCGTGTCATAGTGCACCATCATCTTGCGAGTTGTGCGGTAGCCATGATTTACAAGAGGATAGCCATTAAGCATATTGGTATCATTCTCTTCTGAAAGTGCTAGCATCTTTTTAGCCATAGCGTAGTCATTAAGACGAGTATTACTATCAATAGTAAGAGGTAAAACATCTACATTGGATGCTTTGAACTCACCGTAAAGTTCAAAAACTTTATCATAAGTAGGAAAACCACCACGAGGTTGGACTAAAATATTTTCACGATGTTTAAACTTATGAGAGATAAAAAGATTTTTACTTGCATTTGTGATAAACTCTTTAACTTCATCAAAATCAAAGTTGTCGATATATTCGCTAGAGACAATAATTTCGCGTTCGCGTTGCAATAAACTCATGAACGCTCTTTCAAAAGTGCTTCAAGTTCATCAAGCCCATCATTTAAATCACTTTGATGCGAAACTAAGTCAAATCCATAGTTTTGAAATTTTGGAATAATCTCTTGGATACTCACTTCACCAACACTTAAATTACCACCAATCATAAAAATAACATTACTTAAATCAAATTTACTTTTTAAAATTCCCAAATCGCGACACCACCCCTCAGCTTCACCATTAAGTGAAGAGATTAAAAGAACATCTGCATCCGTTTCAATAACCGCATCAACAAACTCTTCAAGGTAAGTATTAACCCCAAGATTAAAAACTGTAAAACCACGCTCTTGAAGTGAAATATCGATTAATCTATTGGCAACAACATGGATGTCATTACCAACTACGCCTGTTACTACTTTCATACTTGCACAACCTAATGTTTTAATTATGACATTTTATCCACTATTGAGTAAAATTTGGCAATTAAAATTTTAGGAGATATAAATGGAATTTTTTACAGCAGATTTATGTGATGCTAATGCTGAAAATGCACAAATAGCACGCCCTGTTTTTACAAATTACGGAGGAGAGTTGAAGTGTCAAGGTCCTATAAGAACTATTAAACTAAACGAGCATAATGCGGATTTGGTTTCAATGCTTCAAGAAGATGGTGAAGGTCATGTAGCCGTTGTTGATGTGAATGGTGATTATTGCGCGGTTGTTGGTGAGAATTTAATGAAATTTGCAGCTAATAATAATTGGGCAGGAATTGTAATTAATGGCTATGTAAGAGATATACATGTAACAAAAACCTTAGCTGTTGCGCTCTTCGCTTTAGGGACTTGCCCATATAAAAGTCCAAACAAAGCACCATCTAAACGAGGCGTAGAAGTAGTTTTTGGTGGTATCGCTTTTAGAGAAGGTGAATTTCTATATGGTGATGAAGATGGAATTGTTGTTTTTGAGAAAGCACAAGTATAATTGATATACATCAAGTAAACTTGAAAAGAGTTGGATAGAATTTCGCCTTATAATTATTAAAAGGATTTTTTATATGAAAATGCTACTTTCTATTCTTGCATTCACCTACGTTCT
>JAYEPE010000370.1:0-7602 GCA_034723735.1 Campylobacterota bacterium
CCTTGAGGGGGTAGTGCCTTACGGGTGTGGAGGTTCAAATCCTCTCGTGCGCACCAAAAACAAGCTAAAAACCCCTAAAATACGAACTTTAAATGACCTTTGATAGAAAATCCTATATTCCTCTAACAACCCTAATTATATAAATGATGAAAACTACACTAAACTTAGTGAAAGTGTAGCATAGAGTAACAGAGGTTTAAGAAATTAGATTTTTTCAACTTCTTCATGAGTTAAACCAACATCACTACATATGTCAAAACGAAAGATTTTTGGAAATCAATCATGTAGCAATCATGCGAGGAAATCAATATAAGTTTTACTTGTATAAATCAGCCGTGTTTTTTATGTTATAATTCTTCTTGAAATACTAGTATGATCTTGTGATTTAATTACTCACGGTACTGTAAGTTCTATCACTTTTTAAGTGCTAGGGCTTTTTTTTAACTTTCAAAAATAAACTTTACAGAAACTATTTTTATTATATCAAGGAAAAATTATGCTCCCAAGTGAACAACTCGAACAGATGCTAACTCAAGAGATTGCACCAGATTTAGAAGAGTTTATTGATGATCTTTTTGAAAAAATTGCTGATACTAAAGAGGCAACACAAGAAGATAAAGATGCCTTGCAAGAGGCTCAAGAGTTACGTAATGAGTTTAAAGAGATGTATGATGATCTTCAAAGTGGTGAGATGGATGAAGATGAGTGTCAAGAGATTCTCGAAGAGTTAATTGCTATGCGTCAAGAAGAAGAGTAGATTAACTCTAATTTTTGAGCACGTGTTAATTTTTTAATGGCGTACTCACGCTTAGATGCTTCACTTCTATTAAGTGCTTGCTCGCTGTAGCTTAATTCTACGGGACGACGTACTCTTGTATATTTTGCTCCCTTATCTGATTCATTATGCTCTTGAACTCTTTTTTGCAAATCTGTAGTGATTCCTGTATAAAGTGTTTGATCTTTACATGTAAGAATATAAACATAATAACTCATAGTGATAGTTCATTTGCACTAAAGGCTAAGTTTGATGCAATAGCTTTGTAGAGTAGGGGACTATCAAGATCAATGTATTTTATAGTTTCAGGATAGGCCATAGCCAAAGATGCCGCAGCGATAATGGAGTGAGGTCCTTCAAGCATTGAGCCCATCATACAGGTTATAGCGTTTTTTTCACAATACTTTATAATTTCTATTGCAGGAGAAATTCCTCCACATTTCATTAGCTTAATATTAATCATATGGGCTGATTTGTGTGCAATGACTTTTTTAACTTCATTTAAATTAAAGGCAGACTCATCAGCAAGAATTGCAATGCTACTTTGCGAGGTAAGTTGTGACATACCCTCTAAGTCATCTGCAATAAGTGGCTGCTCAATCAAAGAGATATTGAGATGTGAAATCTCTTTGATGATACTGAGAGCTTCTTCAAAACTCCATGCTTGATTAGCATCGATAAGTATCTTAGCTTTGGGAACACGCCTACAAATAGTATGAATACGTTCACTATCTTTAGTATCCTTAGCACCCACTTTGATTTTTAAAATATCTAAGCCCTCTTGAAAAGCTTCTTGCGCACGTGTCGCCATAATCTCTGGAGTATCAAGACTAATGGTTATAGCCGTCTTCAGGTGTGAGACTTTGGCCCCAAGGTGGCTTTTAAGTGAAACTCCTTGTTTTTGAGCCATCATATTATGAAGTGCTATGTCGATAGCCGCGCTAGCACTATTTTGTTTACATGTAAGTAAGGTGACAAAGGCATCTTCTATTGATAAACCAAGGAGTTTTGGTGTGATAACTTGAGTAATATCTTGAGTAATTGATTCGAGTGTTTCACCTGTAACTGCATGAGTAGGGGGAGCTTCACCAATGCCAACTATTGTACTATCCGTCTCGATATGAACACGAAGAAATTCCACCGTATCAACCCGACGTAACGCTGTGATAAAAGGATGCTTAAGAGGAATCTTATGATGAGAAAGTGTGATTTTTGTAATAATCATGAGGCAATGACTTGTAATATATAGCCAACAAACAGACCCCCAAAGGTTCCAAAAAGATATCCCATAATTGCCATAAGAACGGCAATTCCAATTAATGAGCGATTATACGCCGCTGCAAGTAAAGGCGCAGAAGCGACCCCACCAATATTGGCTAAAGAGGCGACCCCGATACTAAAAAGATCAAGTTTAAATACTTTAGCTAATACAATCATACAAAGAGCATGAAGGAGTAAAATAGCACTTCCTGCAAATATATATATTACAATTTCACTGCCATTTTCAAAACTAGCACGAGAGCCGATAAGTGCTACTAAAAGATAGAGCATAGTGTTGGCAATTTGATTGGAACCATTGAGTTTTGCTAGAGATGTTTGTGAGCCTAAGAGTCCAAAGAGTGTTGCTATAAGCACTACCCATGTTGTTTGTGATAAACCCTCTATTTGCATTGCTAGTATTTGACAAAGCAGTGAGATAAATAGTGCAACTATGAGCAGTAGCCAGTAGCGTTTAGGTCCAATAGTACAAGAACATCCGATATCATTAATAGTATCATGGGAGATATTTGCACCACTCCAACGGTTAAAATGAGGGGCAATAACTACAAGCGAAAGCAGACCCATTACCCAAAAGGTGTAATTGACTGAGTCAACTATCATTGCATAGCCCATCTGAGATTCACTTACATGTAAGGCAGCACCAATGGCTAACATATTCGCAGTTCCACCCATCCAACTGCCACTAAGTGCCGCAAAAATACCATGCTCTTCTAAAGTAAAATTAAAAAGCCAAAAGATAAAAATAAAAGAAAATATGAGTGAGATAAAAGCACCGCTATATGCGATCAATAAGGAACGTCCCATAGTAACAAAGGCTCTGAAATTTATAGAGAGTAGCATTAAAAACAACATAGCTGGAAGAAGGTTATTTTTAAGAAGTTTATAGCTTTGTGTAATTGTGTCATCGCCACTCCAATGCATATTTTGGGCAACAAACATGCTCAAGGCATAGACAATAACAATACCTGGAAGATATCTGAAAATCTTCCACTGTTTTTGCTCTAGTTTCATAATACCTAGTGCAATAAAGGCAATAGTGAATAAATATAAGAGTGAAGAATTTTCCATCTCTTATTGTAACATATAGATGAACTTCTAAGCTATCCTATGGCATTATAATCAACAAAATAACGGGAGAAAGTTATGAGTCAATTTATGAGAGTATTGCCAAGTGAAGATGCGATTAAGCTTGCTAATGCTATTTACCAGACTTATCTTGTTGAAGATAATCCTTATTTGACACTCTCTGTGGCACGCTTGTGTGATATATATGCTCTTGAGCATTCCAAAGAGACGATATCTTTTTTTAAAGAGCTCTTTGAGGAGTTAAATGAACCTGTTGTTATAGAAAATTTTACCTACGAAAAGAAACTTTATAAATGGCTTGCCATAGAATTTTGTAGTTTTGAAGAAGTGTGGCATGATGAAGATGAGTTTATTGATATTCTCCTTAATGAAATGTTTTTAGCAGCAATGCAGAAACTTATGCCCAAAGCATTTATAATTTTTAAAGAGGAAGAGTAATGGCAAAATATGTACTTTTAGATACCGAAACAACAGGAACTTCCGAAGAAGATCGAATTATTCAATTAGGATTTATTGTTTTAGAAGGTAAAAAAGAGACAAAGGTTTATAATGAATTTTGCTCTAGTGAGCGTCGCATCTCTTTTGGTGCGATGGAAGTTCATGGTATTACACCTGAGATGATTGAAGGGAAGCCTAGTTGTACACAGATGAGTGCTTATCAGGAGTTAGAAGCTATTAATGAAGCAGGCAATTATATGGTTATTCATAATGCCCCTTTTGATTTAGCAATGTTGGCTAAAGAGGGCTTTACATGTAAGATGAAACTTATTGACACCTTGCGGTGTGCAAAGCATGTTTTTGATGACTCTGAAGCCCATCGTTTACAGTTCTTTCGTTATAAAATGGGTCTCTATAAATACGAGAAAGCTGAAGCGGATGCTTTAGGTATTGAAGTAAAAGCTCATGATGCTATTGGTGATGTTTTAGTGATGAAACTATTTTTAAGCAAACTTCGTGAGGCAGTTCAAGAGAAGTTTCCTGGTGTAAACCCTGTTGAAAAACTTGTACAGCTAACTTCACAACCTGTTCAGATTAAGACATTTCGTTTTGGAAAGTATCGGGGTAAAAATATCGCAGATATTGCCCTAGAAGATGCAGGTTATTTACGATGGGTACAGAGTAATATGGATCTTGATGAAGATATGAAATATACTTTAGAAAAAGTATTACAAGCGTAATGAAGCTATTAGAGCTAGAAGACCTTAGGGATAAATCAATATTGCTTTTAGGAAAAACACGTGCCTTAAATCCCCAAGAGTTTGAAAAACTTCTTGGAATCTATAATATTACATGTAAGACTCAGATGGATGAATCTATAGTGCTTGTTATTGAAGGTCGAATGATGAGTCCCTATCATCAAAATGAGCAAGAGCACTTGTATGAGAAAGGCTGTTCATTTGAAAGTATTGATAGACTCGAAGAAGCTCTGTGTCGCTCTATAAATCCTGATACCTTAATGATGAGTTTAAAACTCTCTAATAATCAAGAACGCCTACAAAGTTTTATTCAAAATCCTTACATAGATAATAACTTCTTTTTAAAATTAATGTCACTCTATGACTGGAAAGGTGAAAGTTTTTTTGATACAAATGAAAATCGTGATGTTACGGCTGCACTGATTCGTCGCTTTTACAAAGATATAGAGCGTAATCATAATGTTGAATATGCCAATACAGGCTTAGCCCATCTATTAACGCAAACTACTGATAGTGAGTTAGTTACACTTATTGCCTCTTTAGCACCTCTACAAAATGCTATGAAAAAAGGCTCCGATAGTGCAACACATAAGATTTTACAGCGTATAGCCTTGCATCCTTTTACCTTAGATAGTGTCTTACTTAAAATGATACGGCATGGAAATAGTGCACTTTTAGCTCTGATAGCCTCACGCGAACCACTCTCTAAAACTCTCCAAGATAAACTTATTGCGAGTCAAGAAGAGATAATTTTAAAGGCATTAAGTTGCAATAAAACACTTGAGTATGATTATGTCAAGCAGTTACTTGATGATGAAGCTTATAGGAAAAATATACTCTCTACTGTAAGCCTTAATGATGTAATATTTGAGCAGTACCATCTAACACATGCCACTGTCTTAGCACAAAACCCAAGCTTACATGTAAGAATGATGCAAAAGCTTTTTGATATGAATAATAAAGAAGTGATGTATGTTTTAGCATCAAACTCTTCCTTATCTGAAGAAATATGTGATGCATTAATGACCTTTAGTGATGAAAAATTACTTCAGATACTGATTGAAAATCCGCAACTTTCATCTGAACAACTGCATACTTTTATTGATAATAGTGCCTTACATGTAAGCCTTGCTTCAAATGAAAAATGTGATGGCGCTCTTTTGGAAGTTCTGAGTCATTCTTCAGATCCAGAGCTTATTTTAGCCTTAGCTAAAAACCCTTCAACCCCTATTGATATCTTATTTCAGCTACAGCTTGATGCACGTTATGAACGCGCTGTTCATGAAAATTCTTCTTTTGCTAAGCATATACAAACTCAAAATTTAGGATGGCTATGAGAGCAGATGAAATTACACCAACGCTCGAAGCGATGGTATCAGAAAAAATTCCTGCTTTTTTGTGGGGAGCACCGGGAATTGGCAAGTCTTCGATTGTAAAACAGATTGCTAAAAATAGAAATTTAGATTTTATTGATTTACGACTGTCTCTCCTTGATCCAACAGATTTAAAAGGGATTCCATTTTATGATGCAGACTCGAAAAGTGCACTCTGGGCACCTCCGGCATTTTTACCTAGAGTTGGTGAGGGCATCTTATTTTTAGATGAGCTTAATACCGCGCCTCCTGCTGTGCAAGCCTCAGCATACCAACTTATCTTGGATAGGCAAATTGGTGAGTATATTTTACCAGATGGCTGGGCAATTGTTGCTGCAGGAAATCGTGAAAACGATAGAGGTGTTGTTTATAAAATGCCATCACCTTTAGCGAATCGTTTTGTACATCTACAGATGGAAGTTCATGTAGATGATTGGAGAAATTGGGCATTTGGCGCTAAGATAGATAGTCGTATTATTGGCTATATCGCTTATAAAAAAGAGCATCTTTTCACCTTTGATGCAACTGCGTCTCAAAAAAGCTTTGCAACACCACGAAGTTGGGAGTTTGTGAATGCTATTTTACAAAGTGGCATGAATGAAAGCCTACTGCTCAATGCTATTAGTGGTGCGATTTCTCATGATGTTGCAGTGAGTTTTCTCTCCTTTTCTAAAGTGATGCATCAGCTCCCAGATATTGAAAAGATTCTCTTAGATGGTGAGGGTAGTTATCCTGAAGCCATTGATGTGCTCTATGCTTTAGCTTCAGGATTGGTATCGCATTTTCTTTATGAGCCAAGTGATGCTAGACTTGAAGCCTTATTGCATTATGTGCTTCATTTACAAAGTGAGTTTTCGGTGATGATTGTCCAAGATCTGCAACGCTCTGGAATCACTATGCAAGAGAGTGAAAATTTCAATAAATGGGTACAAAAGTTCGCTTATCTCTTATGATTGAAAAAAAACTTTCTCAGGCTAAGGCAAAATTGCTCGCCCAAAAACCTTACTTTGGAACCTTAGCTGCTAATCTTAAACTTGAAGCTGTTGATAATCATCACGCTTTTAGAAGTGATGGTGTGCTATTGCAGTACAATCTTGAATATTTTCAATTACTTAGTATTGATGAATTAGGATTTGTGCTCTCTAATGGTGCAATGCACGCAGCACTTTCTCATGATAACCGTCAAAAAGATCGACTTACATGGCTCTGGCAAGAAGCAACAGACTACGCTATTAATTCTATGTTAGTGCAAAATGGTTTAGAACTTCCCGAATATGCAAATTATGAACGTCGATTTGAAGGGATGTATGCCGAAGAAATTTATGAGATGCTTAAAGATCAAATTGATAATCATGATGAAGCTGATACGATGCAAGAGCCTCAAGAGAGCGAGGAGCAAGCCAAAGAGTCAGTAAGTTTAATCGAAGAAGAGCAGTTTGAGCAATTAATGCATCAGGCATTAGAGAAAGCAGATTCTCAAGGAGAGCTTCCCGAAGGGATTGAACGTTTTGTTCGTCTGAGTCATCGTGCTACAATTGATTGGCGAGAACAACTTCATCATGCACTTGATCGTCATTATCGTAATGATTATCGAATGATACCACCGAGTAAAAAATTGCTTTATGCAGGAATTTATCTGCCCTCACTCTATAGTGAAAGACTCAGTCTTGTTGTAGCAATAGATAGTTCAGGTTCTATTGATGAGGTGATGTTAGCATCTTTTATTGATGAACTTGAAGCTCTATTATTAAGTTTTAATGATGTCTATATCGAGCTTCTAATTTGTGATGATCGTATTAGAACTCACCAGAGTATTCAAAGTGGTGAACCAATAGAGTATCAACTCATAGGTGCAGGAGGTACAAGTTTTATACCAGTTTTTGAGTATATT
>JAYEPE010000371.1:0-7584 GCA_034723735.1 Campylobacterota bacterium
AGACGAGAAGAAACAAAGCGAAGATGAGCTTATTGAAATTAAACAAAGTGATGATGAACCTCTTCATGTAATTGAGCCTGAACCAGAACCTGAGCCTGAACCTGAACCTGAACCTGAACCAGAACCTGAACCTGAACCTGAACCTGAACCAGAACCAGAACCAGAACCAGAACCAGAACCAGAACCAGAACCTGAGCCAGAGCCTTTTAAATTTAATTCACTTGCTGAGAAATTAGAATCTATAAAAGAACCTGAAATTCAAGCTTCAGCTCCTGCAATACCTGATGATAATATTTTACATTATGATTATGTAGATATTTCACATGAATTAGGTTTAAACAAAAATCTTGTCCAAGATTTACTTAAAGAATATAAGACAAATGCACTTTTAAATGTAGATGAAATTTCAAATGCGATAGTATCATTTGATTCTAGTGCATGGCAAGAAAAAGCAAAAGAGCATAAAGGAATTAGCACAAATTTAAGACTGAGTGAAATTTCTGATGAACTTCAAGTGCTTACTCAAACCAATGACGCTCAAAAAGCCAAAACTGCTCTTAGCAGATATCGTAACTACATAAATCAACTCTAAAAGGTAAACAATGCAATTAGGACTCAAAACTCGACTTAAACTCATCAGTTTCTTTCCGATTCTTATTCTCTTTACACTCGCGAGTTATTACGTTTATAGCTCGTTTAATAGTTATCAAAGTGCGCAATTACTTCATGCAAAACTGACAGAGAATAAAGATCTTACCAATCTTATTAGGAATGTATCACGAGAACGTGGAATGACCGTTATGTATATGGGTAATTCATCTCCAACCACCTTGAAATCACTTAAATCTCAACGTGCCATTGTTGATCAAAAGTTCCAAACATACTTTAGTAATATTCGAAATAATAGTGCTTTGCTCAATGATGCTGCAACACAAACACATATGAGTACCGTTGAAAATATTAAAACACTTATTGAAGAGAGTCGCCCAAGTATTGATGATCAAAAAATAACTTTCAATGATGTTTTCAATGAGAGCTATGGAAAATCACAACTCCAAATTCTTGTAATGCTAAGAGAACTCTCCGTTTTAAATATAGATGCTGAGATCACATCTCTAGCATCAACATATCTATCCTTTGCTAACGCAAAAGCATACAGTTCTACAGAACGAGATTTCATTGCGTACCCACTAGCAAAGAAAACTGCTCTTGAAACAGAAGACATTACAACATGGCTCGCGTTTATTGGTCAATCTGACTCTTATAATTATAACGCCCTTGTGAATGCTGCTGTCCGTACCGAGTTGCATGAAATGTTTAGCAATGAAGATACACAGGAACTTTTCGAAGATATTGCAGCTGAACGTGCTGATATTATGCAAATGGCCCTAGAGGGGAATTATGAGTCCAATGCAGGAATCTGGTTTGCGATGATTTCAGAAAAATCTAATCTACTTGATAATGCTGAAAATATTCTAATTGAAGCTATGGATAATCGCGCGGTAGCAGTTCAAAATGAAGCTATTCAGATACTTACTATTGCAGTTAGTATCTGGTTGATCTCTGTCCTTGTAGGTATCTTTGGATTTTTACTTGCAAGTGAAATTCAAAAGAATATTAAAAACCTTGAATCAGTATTGACTCGCGTCGCTGAAGATACTCACGATAATGTTGAATCAGAAATAATGTCACATAATATTAATCTTGAAACAACTAAAGGAACCGCGCAGGCGTACGCTTTACTAGAAAAAATTATTGACCAGACCCGTCGTGATAAAGACTTCGCAATGGAAGCAAGTGAAGCAAAATCAATGTTCTTGGCAAATATGTCACATGAAATTCGTACTCCACTCAATGGAATTGTTGGTTTTACAGAACTCCTTAAAGATACTGAGCTACATGATGAACAACGTGAATTTATTGATATTATTGAAAAAAGTTCAGAAAATCTTTTAGAAATTATTAATAATATTCTTGACCTCTCTAAAATTGAGAGCAATAAGATTGAAATTGAATCTATTGTCTTTAATGCTATTGAAGAGTTTGAAAGCGCTGTTGAAGTTTATGCAGTGCGTGCATCAGAAAAACATATTAATCTTGGATGTTATATTGATCCGCTTCTTGAACGTCCTATCAAGGGTGACCCAACTAAAATTAAAGAAGTCCTTATTAACCTTCTTTCTAATGCAGTTAAATTTACAAATAGTGGCGGTAGCATCAATATCGATATTCGTCGCATAGAAAGTGATACACCAAATCGTACCCGAGTTAAATTTTCTGTAAAAGACAGTGGTATCGGTGTTAGTAAAGAGCAAAAAGCACAAATCTTTGAAGCCTTCTCTCAAGCTGACACCTCTATTACTAGAAAATATGGTGGTACAGGACTTGGCCTTACAATCTCAAGTAGTTTTGTTGAATTTATGGGTGGACAACTTGATCTTGAAAGTGAAGCAGGTGAAGGAACAACATTCTTCTTTACTCTTGAATTTGATGAGGTAGAAACTCTCAATGAGTCAATTGCAGGTACCTATGGCCACATCAACACCCTTATCCTAGAGAATAAAACAAAACTTAAATCTCAAAATGCATACCTTAAAGAGTATCTTAAATTTTTAGGTGTTAACTTTACTATCTTCCATAGTATGAATGAACTCCATGCCCTAGAAAAGCAGATTCGCTATGATCTTCTTTTTATTGATTATGATGATGTTGACGAGGCAGGATTAACACAATATTCTCAACTCAATCAACAGTTGATTCTAATTACTAAATCATTCTATATGAAACAAATTGATACACTAGATCTTGATATTTTAAAAGTTCTCTATGAACCACTTAATAATACAAAACTTCGAAATGTCTTAAACTCTTATGATCCTGATAATGTCAAGACGAAGAAAAAGCAATCTACACGTAAGAAATTTAATGAGAAAACCTCTAAATTCTCTGCCAAAGCCTTAGTAGCAGAAGATAATATCATTAATCAAAAGCTGATTAAACGTACCTTAGAAGATTTAGGACTAGAAATCACCTTGGCTGGAAATGGACTTGAAGCCTTTGAAAAACGTAAAAATAATGATTTTGATGTTATCTTTATGGATATTCAAATGCCAGTTCTTGATGGAATGGAATCAACACAAGAAATTCTTGACTATGAAGAGGACTTTGATAAACCTCACATTCCAATTATTGCGCTAACAGCAAATGCACTCAAAGGAGATCGTGAGCGTTTTATGGAAATTGGTATGGATGAATATACAACCAAACCTTTAGTACGATCTGAAATCATTTCCTTATTAAATAAATTTCTCTCTGATAAAATTATTGATACATCTATCCCTACAAGTGCTCCAGAATTTATAAAAGCACCTATAGAGGTTGAAGCTAAAGCGATACCTGAACCTGAACCCGTCATTGAAGAGCCTGTAAAAGAAGAACCTGTTGTAACAGAAATTCTTGAAGAAGCTCCAAATTATGAAAATGATATTTTACTTGTTAAGGACAATACTTTAGAATTAAAACTATATAGCCATATTTTTGATGATTTAGGATTTGATTATAAAGCATTTTCAGATACAAAATCTTTAGTTTCTGAACTAAAATCAAAACATTACAAAGTCATTTTATTTGATAAAGAGAGCATAGGCTCTGAGCTTAAGCAACTTCATGATATCATTGCAGATAAATCTGTAAAAACATCATTAGTGATGCTTGTAGATCCTTCCGAAGGTGAAGAAGCGATAGATCGAGATCTTGTTGATGATATTATTAAAAATGTTATGAACAAAGATTTATTACGTCTCATTATTGAAAAATTTATTTAAGGCATTGAAAAATGAAAGATAAAGCATTAAAAATACTTGCTGTTGATGATGATATGATTAACTTAAAGTTGCTCAAATCAATGCTAAAAAAGTCACCACGCGTCGATGATGTTGTTGAGGCAAAAAATGGAGCAGATGCTATTGCTGTCTTGAAAACACAAGATGATATCGATATTGTTTTATTAGATATTATCATGCCTATTATGGGTGGTATTGAAATGCTACGAGTTGTTCGTGCTGACGAGACCCTTCATCATCTTCCTATTATTGTCCTTACTACAGACGAAACAAAAAAAGCTGAGGCATTAGAGTGCGGGGCGAACGGATTTCTTATGAAGCCAATTCGCGAGAGAGATGTAATGAGTCAAATAGAGAAACTTATTTTTTAAATCTCTCTCTAGAGAGATATTAAGCTTCTGCTTCAAGCAGCATAATTTTCAGAACCTCTTCAATCCGAGAAACTCCAATAATTTCAAGGCTCTTTTTCACTTCATCAGGAATCTCATCTAAATCACGAGTATAATTTTTTTCTGGAATTAAAACTTTTTGCATTCCCGCTTTATGTGCAGCAATGAGTTTCTCCTTTAAGCCTCCAATAGGTAAAACATTGCCTGTTAAAGAGACCTCGCCTGTCATTGCAATATCAGCCTTTACTTTTTGATTACTTAAAATCGATGCAATTGCTGTAGAGAGTGCAATACCTGCACTTGGTCCATCTTTAGGAGTTGCTCCATCAGGAACATGAATATGCAAGTCATAGCGCTTATAAACTTCACTTGCATCAATATGAACTCTCTCTTCGCGCTCTTTCGTTGTTAAAGGAATTATTTCATGATCTACTTTTAAAATCTTACGATCAATTAATGTTTTAACTACACTCAATGCGATACGTGCAGACTCTTTCATAACATCTCCTAAGCTCCCTGTAAGTTGCATCGCTCCTTTACCTTTAATACGAATAGTCTCAATCTTTAAAACATCTCCACCAACAGCTGTCCATGCCAAGCCATTCACAACACCTAAGTGCGCTACATGGTCTGTTTTATCAATTTCAAAAATAGTTTTATCAAGAAAATCATCAAGATTTTTAAGTGATACATTAACTTTTGATATTGTTGGATCTTCTAAAATCATCTTAGCTGATTTTCTAATAACATCAGCGAGACGACGGCGTAAATTACGTACCCCTGCTTCACGCGTATATTTGTGAATAAGCTCACTAAGCGCTGCTTTTGAAATAGCTACTTCACGAGCCTTTAGTCCATGTTTTTTCAGTTCTTGAGGAAAAAGATACCGTTTAGCAATCTCAAATTTTTCTTGCGGTGTGTAGCTACTTAGCCCAATAAATTCCATACGATCACGAAGTGCAGCAGGAATACGACCGACATCATTAGCTGTAGCTATAAAGATAGCCTTAGAGAGATCAATATTAAAATTAAGATAATAATCTCGAAAACTTGTATTTTGCTCAGGATCTAAAATTTCTAACAAAACTGCAGTAGGGTCACCTCGGCCAGAGCGTGCTACTTTATCAATCTCATCTAAAACAATTACAGGATTCATCTTCTTGGCATCTATGAGACCCTGAACAATTCGTCCTGGCATTGCACCAATATAAGTACGTCGATGCCCTCGAAGTTCATTAACATCTTCTAAACCACCTAAGGCAACACGAATTAGGGGTCGCTTTAATGCAGTAGCTATAGAATTTGCCAAAGAAGTTTTACCTACACCAGGAGGTCCCGCAAAACATAAAATTGCACCACGACCCTCTTTATCTGAAATACCGCGTAACTCTAAAAGTTCTTTGACTGAAAAAAACTCTCCGATACGCTCTTTTGGTTTTTTTAAAGAGAAATGATCACTATCTAGCTGTCTCTCAACATCTTGAATTTTTAAAGCTTTTTTAGCTTCATCTCCAAATGGAATCTCAAGAACCCATTCAAGGTATGTTTGAATCATACCCGCATCAGCAGAATCAGGATGCATACGCGAAAAGCGTTCGAGCTGTTTGGATGTCTCTTTATAAGCATTTTCACCCATTTTCTCTTTTTTAGCTTCAAGCTTACGACGATACTCTTCGATCTCTTCATCACGCTGTGTATCAGTACCTAATTCACGTTGAATCTCTTTAAGTTGCTCTTTTAAAAAATACTCTTTATTGACACGATCCATATGGCTATGTACCTTAGAACGAATCTCTTTTTGAAGTTTATTAGCTTCTATTTCATCCATAAGATTATCTATTAACATCAAAAATCGCTGTTCTATATTAGTTTCAATAAACAGAGCATATGCCTGCTCTTTTTTGAGTTTAATAGAACTACAAATTAGATCTACAATACGATTATGTTCATGATTTTCTTCAATGGTTCGAAGCAAGTCAGGAGGAAAATAGTTACTTATCTGTGAGAGTGTACGTACTTTTTCACGCACAACTTCTAAAATAGCATCCATTTTAAGATCTGTCGTATTACTAGAGTGTATCAAACTTACATGAGCGCTTAAAACATCATCTTCTACTTGATGCTCAATGCGTCCACGAGCTAGACCCTGAAATAAGACTTTAACACGCCCATCAGGAAGAGATACTTTTCTCATTACTGAGCCAACAACACCTGCATCATAAATGGCATCAAAACCACGTTCACCTTCACGATTTGCTTTAGTCGAACAGACAATCACGAGTGAATTAATATCAATAGCCTTACTTGCTGCAGCAATATTACTATCATCACCTAAAAAAAGCGGTGCTATCATAAAAGGGTAAAGAAAAATATCATCTTCACAGATAATAGGTATATTTGCAGGGAACTCCCCATAATTACTAAGTTGCATAGATCTCCATTATAAGTTATCTTGTTTTGCTTGTGTCATTTCACGCTGGAATGACTCTTCTTGTTCTAGGTTTTTTTCATACCCAATTTTCTCGTCTTCATCATATGCATGTCGTGAGACTACACTTTGTGTGTCAGGAATCATAAATCCATACCAACTCTCATCACCATCACCTTCAAACATTGAACGGTATATAGGGACTCTTGCCTTTTCAATATCATCCCAATCAATCCATGATTCAGGACGAATATCTCGATAAAATTGTGCTGATTTTGGTTTATCTAAACGATCATAAAGTTTAGCAATAGACTCGTTTAGGGAGGCTCGTGCCAAAGTTAAACGTGTAATCATCGTATTTACAATTGGAAAATAACTTGAATGGGGATATGTACGCTTAAACTCTTCTCCAGCAAGAATAGCTTCATTAATTAAACCTTGATCACGTCTTGGTTGAGGAAGTGCCATATATTTTGCTTTAATCTTCAAATACTCTGCATACTCCCGCTCCACAGGATTAGCATAACGTTTCATATACTCATTTAAAAAATGTTCACTAAGGAGATACTCTTCATGATACATATGTGCTTGTGCCATAATAAATGTAGCTGATCTTAGCAGAGGTGAACCGATATGTTCACTTTGAAGCGAGCTATAGTAACTATCAGCTTTTTCAAGATTACCCTTAGCTACAGACTCTATCATTTTGTCATACCAATACGCAGCAGGTTTATTATACTCTTCAAGATCTTTTGAACATCCCAACATAAAAAATAGAACTATTACAACACTTAAAATGTTTCTCATCATAACTTATACACATCCCTCTATTTTATAAAAAAAGATATTTTACCTAAATCACTTTAAAAAAAGTTGTGATAGAATGGGACTAATACTTACATGTAAGGGAGTCGTAAATGATTTT
>JAYEPE010000372.1:0-7526 GCA_034723735.1 Campylobacterota bacterium
CCCTCAATAATGCTCTCTGAATCAAGTGCCGTTTCAGGAGCAGGTCCTATAGAAGATTTACTCAAACGTATCGCTTCCGTTAGTCTATCAATTACAAAACCAGCTACTTCATCTTCATGTCGAATAACAATAAAACGAGTATCGTCCGTATGATTAATACTCCCTAAACCAAACTTAGCACGAAGATCAATCAAAGGAATGACAGAACCTCTTAAATTGAAAACACCCAAAACATACGCTGGAGTTTGAGGAACTCTCGTCCAAGCAATAGGTTTAATAATCTCTTGGATTGTTAAAATGGGCACACTATACTCTTCATCACCCACAACAAATCCAACCAACTGAACAACATCATCAATATTTGTAACCGCAGGATTGCTTTGGTCTTGCTGTTTATTAATTATATTTTGTAGTTTTTCACTCATGATGATACCTCCATCGTAAATTTAATATTACGTTTCACAACATTCATCAAATAATCAGGTGAATAAGGTTTTGTAATATATTCTACCATGCCTACTTCAACGCCCCGCATTCGGTCTGATTTACCTGTACGTGATGTCACTGCTATAAGTGGCAGATGTTTGTATTTATTGTATTTTTTTATCTCTGCTGCTAAAGAATATCCATCCATACGTGGCATCTCAATATCAATCAGCATAGCATCAAAATTATGTTCACCAGATTTTAGGGTATTGAGTGCTTCAACACCATCTACTGCTTCAACAAGAGTAATACCTAGTGGTGCCAATGATGTTCTCATAATCGTTCTATCTGTTTTAGAATCATCAACAACCATAATGCAATAGTCACTTGGTTTTGTTTTTTCATTAGCACTACTGCCGACAGCTGCTTCAGAATTAATTGAAGATTTTACTGATTTTGCCATCTGCATCAATGCAGCGACATCAACAATCAAGGTCACTCCACCATCACCGCGTATTGTAGCTCCAGCAATTCCTTCTATACCTTTTAAATACTCACCCAAAGATTTAATAACAATCTCTTCTTGACCCACTAAAGAGTCAACAATCAATCCAATTTTACTCTCTGCCAAGCCTAAAACAACAACATAAGCATGCTCTGCACCATCAAAGACACGTTCTACTTCAAAGATATCTCCAATATGAACTAAGGATAATACCTCTTCACGTAAACGCATAACAGAACGATTTTCTACTGTATAAATCTCATCTCTAGTAATGCGAACTGTCTCAAGAACTGAAGCCAATGGAATCGCATAATACTCTTCTTGAACCCCTACAAGCAAAGCTTGAATAATGGCGAGTGTTAATGGAATTTTAAGTTTAATAACCGTTCCCTGTCCAACTTCTGACTCTATATCGATGATACCATTAAGCTTTTCGATATTTGTCTTGACAACATCCATACCAACACCACGACCTGATACATTAGTAACTTCTTGAGCCAATGAAAGTCCTGGACGGAAAATCAATCCAAAAGCTTCTTTGTCACTCATAGCATCAGCTTCTTTTTCAGAAATAACACCTTTTTCCAAAGATTTTGATTTTAAAAGATCAACATCAAGCCCCTTACCATCATCCGTGATTTGAATGACAATATGGTTTCCTTCGTTATAAGCTTTAAGCTGAATAGTACCTGTCTCGTCTTTACCCGATTTAAGACGTACCGCAGGAGTTTCAATACCATGATCACAAGAGTTACGAATGATATGCACTAAAGGATCACCAATCTCTTCAACAATTGATTTATCAAGCTCTGTCTCTTCCCCACTAATCTCAAGTTCAATTTTCTTGTCTAACTCACGAGAGAGATCACGAATCATACGTGGGAACTTATTAAATACTTTTCCAATAGGCAACATACGTGTTTTCATAACAGCAATTTGAAGATCAGTTGTGACTAAAGAGACAATAGAGACAACTTGATTAAGCTCTTCAAGAAACTCTTCACCTTCATAGCGCTCTTCAACATCTTCATTAATTTTCATTAAACGGTTTTTACCAAGAACCAATTCACCAATAAGATTCATAAGATGATCAAGACGCTTCACATCAACACGAATTGTCTGTTCTACTGCTGTAGCAGAGCGTTTGTCAGCACCAGCGCGCTTCTCTTGCGATGCTTTTGGTGGGCTAGACTTTTGAGCAGGAGCTGGTTTTTTTGGTGGTGGAGCAGGAGCTGGTTTTTTTTCAGGCACTTCTGGCTCAGCAACAGGCTCTTCTTTTGGACTCTCTTCAACAATTTCAGGAGCTTCAGGGACAGCTTCACCTGCAGCAATTTTTGCCTCACGTTTTGCCTTATCTTCAGCTTGACGCTCTGCTAAAAGTCGATTTATTTCATCATCAATATCTTCTTCGCTCATATCTGAATAATCAGCTTCAGCCTCATCTGTTTCAATGGCAACTTCTTCGATATCTTCAGGAGTCTCTTGAGAAACCTCTGGATGATCAACACTACCATCACCACCACCTACCTTATCTAAACGCTCAACACAAGCAGCAACATCAATACCTGAATCATTTCCATTGTCACGAATATTTTCTAAAATAGCTTTCATTAAATCAATAGATTCTAAAACAACATCCATAATACTAGGATCTATTATTAGCTCTCCATGACGTGCCATATTGAGAATATTTTCCATATGGTGAGTTAAATGGGTTAAGACATCAAAATTTAGAAATGAACTCGCCCCTTTCACGGTATGTGCAACACGAAAAATACGGTTGAGCAACTCTAAATCTTCTGGTGTGGTCTCAAGCTCTACTAAATCTTGATCAAGCTGTTCTATTAGCTCAAAGGACTCTATTAAAAAATCCTGTAATATTTCATCAAATTCATCCATCTCTAGACCTCCTTATCTAATATGAGCACGTACAACTCGTGCAACTTCATCATAAAATGTACTAGCATCAAACTTCACAAGATATGCCTCACCACCTGCATCTTTTCCACGTAACTCACTAAAACTATCACTAATAGAAGAGTTAAAAACAATAGGAATATTTTTAAAACGTTCATCATCTTTAACATTAGCAGCAAAGTGAAAGCCATCCATAAGTGGCATCTCTACATCTGAAACAATTAGCTTAAGATGCTCTGCGATATTTTCAGAATAGTGATGATATAAATCCTCAAGCTTCTGTAAGCCATCTTGTCCATCTTGTGCTTCAATCACTTGAAATCCCATTTTTTCAAGTGCCTCTTTTACAATTTTTCGTGCTGTAGTGCTATCATCAAGCAGTAAAACTAAGCCAGTAAAATTATACTCATCTGATGAAATATCGCCCTGATCTGGAGTATAAAGTCCCAGCTCCTGAACGACAGTTTCAAGATCAATGATTAACAAGACGGAATCATCTTCAATACGTGTAACACCAGTGATTTTTCCACGATCAAGTGCTCCCGCACCAGAGGCAAAGGATGCAGGTTCAATATCTTTCCAATTAATACGACGAATACGTTTCGCATCGTGAACAATAAAACCAATCAAAATATTATTAAACTCTGTAATGATAACTCGTGTATTCTTTTCAGTAACACGAGGTGGGGCTTCAACACCCATCCAACTCGCAAGATTGACAACAGGAATAACCACTCCACGTAAATCAAAAATCCCCTCAATAAACTCAGGAACTCCTGGAAGCTCTGTGAGCTTAGGCATTCTAATGATTTCGCGAACTTTCGAAACATTTACACCATAAATACCTTCATACACTTTATCACCCATCGTACGAAAGATTCGAAAGTCAACCAGCTCCATTTCGTTGCTACCAACTTTTAACATATTATCTTTTGACATAAAAAGACTCCTTAGCGAAGACGAAACTCTTCGAGTTCTAACGCTTCTTGGACTAATTTTACAACAAAATATCTTTCATTACAAGCAAAAGCGCCAAGATTGATATATTTAAAATTATCAAAATTATAACTACGATTTTGATGGAAATGACCTTCAATAAGTGCTTCATAATTTGAAAAATCACTCTTTTGCAATCTCTGTTTGACTAAGGTTTCAAATTCTTGAATTTTATAACAATCATCTTTCTTAGCTAAGTATCTATCTAGCCAATTAATAATACTATGAAAACTTAGCTTATCGATAAAATTCAGCAGTGATAAAGTCAAAGGCGAACGAATAATATTTGTATAAATACGATATTTAAAATCTGCACCAAAATCACCATGAGCAAGTAAAATATCTCTATTTTCAAACCTTACATGTAAGGGCTGATCCTCAAAAGCAATGACTTGAATATTGGGAAAATACTTTTTCACTGTAAAATCATGATTTCCTTCAAGATAGAGTACTTGCATTTTTTGAGCAATAGCGTTAATGATCTTTATAGCTTCATGATTACGCTGATAAGTCAAAGTGATTGAGCCAAATAAAAGGTCAAAAATATCACCCATTAAGATGAGCTGTGAGGCTCTGATTTTTCCTGAAAGAATATCTTGAAGACATTGAAGAAGTTTACGACGCTGCGCACTGTAGTGTGCATCAGCAATAATCAAAGCGCCCTGTTTTAACTCAAAGAGATTAAGGGACATATGCGATAACAGGAAGTGCTAAATCTTCATCTAATCCACACATTAAATTGGCATTAGCTACTGCTTGAGAAGAGGAACCTCTAAGTATATTATCAACACTGCTATTGATATAAAGTTTTTTACCTTTTCGCATAGCATAAATATCACAAAAATTTGTCCCTGCACATGTTTTAATATCAACAGGACCTTCATAGATACGGACAAAAGGCTCATCCTTATAGTACTCTTTTAAAATAGCTATCGGATCTATCTCTTGGGTAAGAAGCATATACGCATCAATCAACTCTCCCCGTGTTGCTGGGATAAGATGAGGTACAAAATTGACATCAAAATCTTTTCCACTTTCTAAACGAAGTTTTTCAGCTATTTCAGGTTCATGGCGATGATTTAGTACTTTATAAGCAAAGATATTTTCATTAATACCAACAAAATGTGTACTCGATGAGCATTTTTTCCCTGCACCACTCACACCACTCTTAGCATCAATAAATATAGGAAATGACTCATCTATGTAGTCTAAAAATGGAAGAAGTCCTAAAATTGACGCAGTAGGATAACATCCAGGGTTTGCTACCAAGGCGCTTTTTTTAATCTTTTCACGATTAAGTTCAGGTAAACCATATACCGCTTCTTCTAAATGTGCTGTATCTTCATGAGGACAGTAATATGCTTCATATGTATCAAGTTCTAAACGATAATCAGCTGAAAGATCAACAATTTTGACACCCTTATCAAGTAAACCTCTAGCAAATCCCATAGATGTTTGATGCGGTAAGGCTAAAAAAGCAAGATCACATGAGCTAGCAATAGCAGAAGCATCTGCTTTTTCTACCTTACATGTAAAGACATCTTTGAGTGCAGGATGAAGGCTATCGAGTTCAATGCCTCCCTCACTTGTTCCAACATAAGCAATCTCAAAGATAGGATGCATTATTAAAATTTTAATTAGTTCAATACCAGTATAACCACTCGCACCAATAACAGCTACTTTAATTTTAGAAGTGGGTTTCAAAGACAATCTCCTGATATTTTACTTCCAAAACTTCATACTCTTTAACTCCACCAGGAAGCTTGGCTTTAAACTCATCTCCCTCTTCTTTACCCAAAAGTTGTTTGGCTAAAGGAGAGTTAAAAGAGATAAGCCCAATACTAGGATTACTTTCAAATCCACCAACTATCGTATAACTTACTTCTTCTTCTGTATCAAGGTTACATAAAACAACTGTAGAGCCAAAGCTCACACGAGCATGTTCAAGTGATGATGGATCAACTATTTGAGCTTTGCCAATTAGTTCCGTTAACTCATCAATACGGTTATCTGTGTGAAATTGTTTCTCTTTGGCTGCATGATACTCTGCATTCTCTTTTAAATCACCCAAGTCTGCCGCACGTTCAATCTCTTTAGCAATCTCTTGTCGTTCTACAGTTTTTAAATGGTTTAACTCTTCAGATATCCGCTCATATCCAAATTTTGTCATTGGTTCACTATCACGCACGCTACTCTCCATTACTTTTATTATGAATTATACAGTATTAACAATTCGATTACCACCTAAGCGTTTGGCATCTTCCATAAACTTTTCCGCACGTAACACAAAGGCTTCATATGCTTCAGCATTTTGATATTGAATAAGACCAATCGAAGCGCTAATTTTCATTTCAATCATATTCTCTTTCTCAATGGCATCAAGTACTTTTTTAGCTAAAACCTTTGCAGCCTGTAGAGAAGTATTAGGCATAAGCAGTACAAATTCTGAACCAAAAAGACGAGCAATATGATCACCTGAACGAAGATTCTCTTGAAGCATTTTTGCTAATTTGACTATAACTTTGTCCCCTATTTTAAATCCATATATAGTATTAATTTTTTGCATATGATCAATAGAGATAAAGGCTAAACATAGACGTGTTGATGTCATATGAATACTTGCTATCTCTTTTTTTAAAATAGACATAAAATAGAGACGATTAGAGATACCTGTTAAATCATCAGTAATGGCAAGCTGTGCTAAACGATTTTGCTTCTCTTTGAGTTCTAATATATATTTTCGTAACTCTATCTGTGTATTAACACGAGCGATAAGTTCTAAACCATTAAAAGGCTTGGAGAGATAATCAACTCCCCCTATGCTAAAAGCACGTGTAATGGAATCTATATCATTTAATGCACTTAAAAAAACAACAGGTATCTCTTTTGTTGTTTTATCTTTTTTGAGACGTTCACACACCTCAAATCCACTCATTTTTGGCATATTAATATCGAGTAAAATAAGATCAAATACTTGTGAAAAAGCTGCTTTGAGAGCTTCCATTCCATTCGTTGCATAAGCTAACTGATAGCCTTGCATCTCTAAAAAACCCACAACGACTTCAATATTAAAACGCTCATCATCGACAATTAAAATTTTGAATTGAGAATTATCTTTCATGCCTTACCTTTAATGATTTTTTTAACACTCTCAGAACACATAGCTAATCCAAAAGCAGCGGTAACGGCCATAAAACTCCCTTTCTCTTTCGTTAATGCCGTTTCTGCACTATAGATACAACGATAATTGCGATCAAACTTACGACGCTTCAGTTCACGACGAATTTTTGATGCAAAAGGATCTCCTTGTGTTCGCCAAATAGAATCTACACGAACTTGTGTAGCATCTATCTTTTTAGCAGAACCTGTAGCTGATATCAGTTTTTTATAGCACTTTTGAGCTAAAGCTAATTTTGCATGAATATCATCAATAGCATCCAAGATAAGATCATAAGAGCTAAAGTCAAATGTCTCTATCCACTCCTTATCTACCTTCTGTTGTATTGTTGTAATATCTTGGTAATGCCCTTTTAAAGCTTCAACCTTAATTTCATCTTTATGAAATTCTGACCACATTTGACGATTTTGATTACTCTCATCATAGGTGTCAAAATCAACAATAGTAATATCAGTTATACCACTTCGATAAAGACAATCAAGTGCAAAGCTTCCTACGCCACCA
>JAYEPE010000373.1:0-7347 GCA_034723735.1 Campylobacterota bacterium
ACAACAAACTATCTTCCAGAAAACCCTACGGGATTTTATGAAATATAGTTGAGGTGTCCCTCGACCCTTGCCGTTATCTCCTCATAAGAAATTTATAAAAACCCAAAATTTGCAAAAAAATACAAATAGTTGTAAAATACATGGTATATACTTATCTTGGAGAATAAATGTTTAAAAATAAAAGCTTAATGTATAACTATGAAAAAAACACTCTCTTAAAAAGAGAGAGAGGCATTGGCTTTGAAGATGTAGTTTTATCACTTGAAAATGGAGACTTGCTTGATGATATTTCTCATCCAAACAAAGAGAAATATCCTAATCAAGATATTTTCATAATTTTCATAAGAATTAAGGACTATATATACCTAGTACCTTATGTTGAAACTGAAGATGAAATATTTTTAAAAACAATTATTCCATCAAGAAAAATGAATAAAAAATATTTAAAAGGGGTTGACAATGGCTAATTTAGATGAATTTGAACTTGACATATTAAAAAGCGTAGAAAGTGAAGAATGGGAAAGTAAAGGCAATATTGCTAAGCGTACTCAGGAGTTACAGTCAATAATCAAGCATCAAAAGAAAAAAGCAATTTCTATAAGAATTTCAGAGAATGATTTGTATGAACTTAAGAGAAAATCACTGGAGAGTTCTATCCCTTATCAAAACTTGATCCAGATGCTAATACACCAATTTACGACTGATAAAATTAGATTGAGTATCTAATCAGTATTTAAAGATTTAGAGAGAAAATCTTTATAATCTTTCACATACATTATATTCACTCCCTGCCCCGTCTCTTGAACATCAACATCGAGACGTAGGCTTTTGCTTAGACTCATCTGCAAGACCATAGAGAAAATATCATCATTTTTTAAGATAATTCGGACATCACGGCTCACTCGTGTACCTACTTCAAAACCAATACCACCATCTTCTTTACTTAAGAGATTGAGGGTATCGATGCGTAAGCCTGTCGTGTCACCTATCATCTGTTTGAGTCCTGTTCCCAAGAAGATATTCGCGGCATTTATACCATTGCTACTACTACCATCACTATCAAAACTGTTATTGGCTGGGGTTCCAAAGAGGAGATAGCTGATAATATCACTTTGACTCATAGGAGGATTAGAGGTAAAGAGTAATACCGGAGATGCCAAGGTGTGTGTCACATAGATATCAATCTCTTTGTCATCGATTTCATAGTAGAGATGCAAGTTGAGATAGGGATTAATAGCACCACCTGCAAAATAGACCTCACTTTTTTTGATATCATACGCAGAACCTGAATTATATACATGCCCTGAGTTCGTAGCAAGCCATCCTAAAATCTCCATCTCACTCATCGACTCCTTATAGAGTGTCACATCAGGAGTGAAATCAACATCGATATCTTCCATCTTGTATCGAATAGGTTCTTTTGAAAAAATTTGTACATTTAATGCCAAGGGTGACTTTTCAGGATCTTCTATATCTTGAATAAGAATAATATCCTCATCTTGTACAATTCCAGTAGCAATAGGTTTATAAGTAATGAGGGTATTTTTAAGCTCAATACTTCCTTCAACTTCACTACCATTATCATCATGCGATATCCTTACATGTAAGTCTATATCTGCTTCACCCTCATCACCTTTATAATGATAAGATTCAGCATCAGCCTTGAGATTCAGGGTTTTAGTATTAAGCTTGTAATCACCACTCATCTTAATGCCATCATTAATCCAAAAAGTCTCAATATCAATAGTATCATCATTATAATGTAAACGTGAGGGCTTGCTTGCAAAGAAGTCTCTATTAAAAAGATTAAAACTATAGCTGTCGATGCTTAAAATATTGGCTTTTGTACTTAACGTAAAATTAGCATCCGTACCATAGATAATATTATCCTTATCGCTCATTGCTAAGTACCATGGCAGGGAGACTCTATTGCTTACATGTAAGGTATCATCGATCATTAACGTTGCATTCATATCAAGCGCACAGTCAAAAATCATCCCCTCAGAAAGATTTAAATCATATACTGTATCAATAGCCGTATAAAGAGAAGGGATATGAGAATCAACATTCATTAATATTCTCTCTTCATTATAATCTCCTCGAAAATTAAACTCTGAAGTGGCAAAAGAGCCCCACCCTTTTATCTTTTTATTATTATCAAAGAGTGTTACATGTAACTCTTCTGAGGTTGCATAGAGCATTGAATTTTCAAGGCTGAAATCGGTGATAAGATGGATATCATCCAAATTTTTAACAGGAAGTGATTTCCAAAAATCAGTATTGCCATCTGTAGAAATAATACCATCACTGCTTAAATGTTTCGTATCAAAACTGATATCACCCCGATACGAAGTATGTGAGGTACGCGCATCAATATAACCTTGCAAGGTCTGTGCGCTTTGAATATAACTCATATTTAAATCCGTAGAGAGGGAATGTTCTCTAAGTGATGGAGGTAAATCAGGTAAAAAATTTAAATCCAAGGCATCAAGATGGCTCTCAAGAGTGTAGGTATCAAAATCACTACTCTTAAGGATAGTTTCACTACAAGATGTTGCTGCTATAAAGGAGAGAGCGCTATTATTGATATCAAGAGAGCCATAAACATCTTCAAATGGTAATAAAAAAGGTGTTTGCTTTATGCTTACATGTAAGCTGTCTTGTAGCGTAGCATCAAACCCTATAGTAATATTATGCTCAATATGTGCAGCGCTACGTGTCTCATTGATATCATGTCTTACATGTAAGCTTATAAAATCTTGCTTATACTCAAAATTACTCTCAATAGCTATAGTATTCAAAGAGATATTTTGCTCTTGAAGTGCTAAGGTCTCTATTTGGGTACTGAAGCGTATTCTATTGATATCTGCATGCTTGATATCCAGATGAAGTGTTTTTGGAATCTCTTTAAAAATACCTTCAATACTCTGAGTTAAATTGCTATCATAAGTTACGATAGCCTGACCTTCAAAAACAGTATTACGAATACGTCCATCAAGGCTAAGATGATTTTTTTCACCCTCTACTTTGGCCTTAATTTCTTCGACATCCACCTTCTTATCTTGATAACTTAGATTAGAGAGATTAAATGAGAACCCATAAGAAGAAGTCTCTTCTACTAAGGCATCAACAATAGCAATAGAACCAATAGTAAAATTGGGAATTTTAAAATATGATTGTTCACTAGATTGGGCTCTGTTTTTATAAAGTTTACTTAAAATTCTAGGTCGAATAATCTCCATTTTATCTATTTTTCTATTTCCAAATATGATAGAGAGTAGATTGTATTCAATAGTCAATTTCTCTATAAATAGGCTATTTTTATAGTTTATATTATGTAATATAATTTTTTCAGAGAGTGTACCTTCAATATGAGAAAACTCTACTTTATCATTTTGAGACAACTCATAAGATATAAGTTCTAAAACACGAGGATGAGAGAGTAAAAAGATAAGAACAAAAAAGAGTATAAGTGCTAAAAACACTAAATAATGCAAGATTAGATAAAGAGACTTCATCATCAAAAAAGCTCCCCAATATGAAAATGTATCGCATATTGAGTGGTATCTTTAACATCTACCGCAATATCAATAGCAAAAGGTCCTATAGGAGTATCGTAACGTAATCCTGTCCCTACAGCAACATAAGGCTTATTCTGATCAGGGAGATAATCTTGTCCGATTAGAGTGAGATCACTAAAAACAACTCCTCGAAGAGCTCCAGCGATAGCAAAGCGATATTCGGCTGCTGATTCAGACAAAGAGTGAAATCCTATAGGGTCACCACGATCATTAGCTGGCCCTAACATACGATATGCATAAGCACGATTTGAGTTCATTCCTCCTGCGTAAAAACGATATGAAGAGGGAAGAGCACCATCATACAGTCGTATGCTTCCTATATTACTTTTTAGCCCAAAAACATGTTGCCCATAGGAGAAGATATACGCTCCACCGATAAGTCCTTTAAAGTAGGTTGAATCCGAAATAGTTGATTTATATGAGCCTTGAACATTACTAAAAAGATAATACCCCTTGCTAGGAGAGAGTAATTTATCTCGAATATCATATTTCCAATTAAATAAAAGAGAGGTAATAAAGAGATCACTATCTGGAAAGAGTTTTAAGTCATTGCTATCATAGGTTGTTGCCTTATCAATTAAAACACCCTCTTTAAAGGAGTGTGGTTGGTCATACTGTTGTAGATAGGGGCTGAGGTAGGTACTCTTTTCCTTATATCCATCAAAATGTTCATTTTTATATCCCAAGGTTGTACCAAAAATATTATGATCTCTAAGAGGCATACTAAAAGTACTTTTTAGTTCTTGTTTAATCTGTGAATAACGCCCATCAAGACTGAGTGTTTTTAAGTTATCTAAGAAGTTTCGATGAATAACACCCCCTTGTAGTATAAGCCCTTCATCGCTATTAAGCCCGACACCTGCACGAAAACGTATAGGTTTATTACGCCTACTTACATGTAAATCAATGGGAACCTTTGTGTCATTATGCTCTTTTATTTCAATCGTTGCTTTGGCAAGACCACCTTGGGCATAAAGCAGATCGTAACTTTGACGAATTTTTTCAGATGAATAGGCTTCGCCCTCTTTGAAGCGTAAAAATGATTGAATGAGCCAAGGATCAAAGTCGGCACTATCTGTAACAGTTATTTTTCCAAAAGAGCACTTTTTAGCTGTATCAAGTTCATATAGCAAGAAAGCTTGATTGTTTTCATTATCAATCCACGCCTTAGCATTAAGTGAAGCGTTGCAAAAACCCTTATCATTAGCATAAGCAAGAATGGCTTTTTTATCTTTAATAAAACGCCCTGCCTCAAAGCGCTCTTTGAGTGCTAAATCTAAAACATCTTCAAAATCCAGTGACGATATTATAGAGATATCTTCAACAGTAATTGACTCTTTTTCTTCTATTTTATAGGTAATCTTGTCTTTTTTGATACTAATACGAATTTTAGTATGATAAAAACCTTGGGAACGATAATAATTAAGAAGTACAGTCTTATATAACTCAGTATGGGAACTATTTAGCTGAGGTTCATCACGCCAAAATTGAAAAAAATATGGCTTTTCAAGGCCTATAGCACTATAAAGCTTACGTTCATCAACTGTTATATTGCCCGAAAAATAGATGGGTAGTTCTAAAGAGAAGAGCTTACATGTAAGTATGAACAGAAATACAATATATCTCAATATAAGCCCTTATAGTTTTTATTATTATAACTAGAATTTAAAAAATTATAAAAATTACAATATAATAACGTATCAAATAAGAAAGATGCTCTTATGACTGATACAAATGAATTTTTTAAACTACCAAAACTTACCCTGCCGATACTTTTAGAGTATGCATATAAAAACTTCTCAGATTTAAACTGTGTTAGTATTGTTGATAAAGAGACCATGACTTATTCACAATTTTATACAAAAGTTGCTAAAACTATAGAGATGCTTAAAGAGAGTGGTATTCAGCCTGGTGATAAAGTCGCTATTCTAAGTGAAAACTTACCGCACTGGGGAGTCTCCTATTTTGCGATTACATCTATTGGGGCTATCGCTGTACCTATTTTAACAGATTTTCATCATAATGAAATCGTTCATATTGTTAAGCACTCTGAGGCAAAGGCCATTTTTATTTCTGATAAACAGATGGATGCTATCGTTGAAGCAGATATATCCAATCTCATCTGTGTTATCAATATTGAAACCCTCTCCTTAGAAGATAAGCTTTGCAAACTTGAACGCATACGTACTCTTGTTGATGAAATTAAAAAATCAGCACAAGAGTTAAAAGCAAAAATGAAAAATGAGACTATCGAAGAAAAAGAGCACAGTATTCAAGAAAATGATTTAGCTGTTATTATCTATACCTCAGGAACAACAGGACATTCCAAAGGGGTTATGCTTAGCCATAAAAATCTTGTTTCTAATGCTATGGCAGCAAAAAGCGTGGTTGATATTGCTCCTGATGATCGCTTTCTTTCTATTTTACCGCTTGCACATACCTTTGAATGTACCGTAGGATTTTTAATTCCCATCTTACATGGTAGTTCTATCTTTTATATTGAGAAGCCCCCTACTCCTTCGGTGCTGATGAAAGCTTTTGCTTCTGTAAAACCAACATATATTATGAGTGTTCCACTGATTATAGAGAAAATTTATCGTGCCAAAGTGCTTGCAAAATTTAATAACTCTTTTATTCTTTCTCGTTTGTATAAAATCCCTTTCTTTAGAAAAATTCTTAATAAAATGGCTGGGAAGAAGCTTTTAGAAACATTTGGTGGTGAATTAAGATTCTTTGGTATAGGTGGATCCAAACTATCGCCTTATGTTGAAGACTTTTTAACTGAGGCACAATTTCCATTTTCTATAGGATATGGTCTCACAGAAACATCGCCTCTTGTTGCAGGTAAGCGCCCTTTTTTAAATCTCCCAGGCTCAACAGGTCCAGCCGTTTATGGTGTTGAAATCAAAATAGATGAGCCAAGCGAAGGTCATGGTGATGGTGAAATTTTAGTACGTGGTCCTAATATAATGATGGGATATTACAAAGATGAAGAAAAAACAGCAGAAGTTATTCAAGATGGCTGGTTTCATACAGGTGACTTGGGCTACTTAGATGAAGCAGGTAATCTTATTATCAATGGTCGAAGTAAAAATGTCATTATCGGCGCTAGTGGTGAAAACATCTACCCTGAACAGATAGAAGCCATTATTAATCTGAATGAATTTGTTTTAGATTCTCTCGTATTTGATATGGATTCAAAATTAGCGGCAAGAATTCATCTTGATTATGAGCTAATCGATCAAAAATTTAATGCCCAAGAACACACAGAGTCTGATCTACATCATGATATTGAAAACTTTTTAGAGCAGATGCGAATTGATTTAAATAAACAACTCTCTAATTTTTCAAAAGTTAGCAAATATATTGAACAGACAGAGCCTTTTGTTAAAACACCAACGAAAAAAATAAAGCGCTATTTGTATATAACTAAATAGCCAGATATTACGATATAATCGCATTAAAATACACCTAGATTTAAAAGGTTATATCTTATGTTCAAACTTTTCACCATTGCAAACACCTTGCTCTTTTCATCGCTACTTATTTTTACTGCTTGTTCAGATGAAAAAAAAGCAGTTGTAAAAAAAGAGATACCCCCCTTACATGTAAACACTATCACAGTTAAAAAAGAGGCTATTCCTATCTGGAGACAATATACAGGTATGACTAAAGCGAGCAGTGATCAAGATGTCAAAGCGAGAGTCTCTGGTATTCTTGAAGAGATCTATTTTAAAGATGGTCAGTATGTCAAAAAAGGGCAAAA
>JAYEPE010000374.1:0-7301 GCA_034723735.1 Campylobacterota bacterium
TCAAGTTTACTCTCTATTGTGGTAAGATCTTTACTTTTATGTTTTTCAAATGATTTTAAGATACGTCCTAGAGGGTTACTTTCATCTATCTCACTTGATATCACTTGCTTTTTGATTTTTCTATCTACTAAAGAGAGTAGGATAAATTTAGCTAAAGAGAACAATAATGCCAAAGCACCTAAACTTAGAATCACATACCCAATTACTCCCCCTTGTTCAATACGCTCAATAATAGTAGCTCTCTCTTTAAGCATACTAAAAAGTACACCTCGACTTGGGTCAATCAGGATAGGGACTACGCCTGATGCAGAATTATTAAAAGTGCTAATATACTCAAGAGAAGATGAACTTGGCTGTCGCATTAGGTGTACAAATTCTTGAAGAGAATCATCATAACGTAGATATTGAGTATCATCAAAAGCACTAAAGAGACCTATACGAGTTACTCTACTCTTTACATGTAAGCCTTGTGTATTAACAAGATCTGTCTCAAAAGAGACAATTTTTCCTGATTCTATAATTTCTTGGAGATACTTTTTCCAAAAAATACGTATAGTATCTATTGTTGGATTCTCATAAGAGAGAGTGATAGTATCTAAAAGTGCATCTCTTTGTTTAAACTGTGTTGATGTCATTGATGTTTCAAGAAGCGATTTAAAATCACGGGCTTCTTGTTTTGTGATAAGAAAAACATCTTTTAAGTTTTCACTTTTTTTCTCTAACTCTACATTATATTTTTTAAGAAGCTCTTTTTGTGTTTCAAAAGTCTTTTTTAAACTTTTTGTTTTAGCATTCTCTTTTTTGAGTGCTATTTTTACATCATTCAGTTGTCTTTTAGCCTTAGTTAAATCTGATAAAAAAGCTTTTTCACGCACTCTATCTTCTTTTTGGAGTGCCTGAGTATCAGCATCTATATCTTGCAGTAAACTATCTAAGCTTGTTGCATAAGTATTAAATATAAAGAGACTACTTATAAGTATTAAAATCTTCATTTACTCCCCTTTGAAGCTAGGACAGGAAGAGTGAGAAAATCAGGTGCTATTTTTTTTCTTGCCATCTTAATAGCTTTTAAAACCACACTATTGTAGCTATTATCAAGCCTTACCCATTTTTTATTTTCTATATCATAAAGTGCACTCTCCTCACGATCTAAACTCTGATAATACAGACCCACACGTCCCACACGTAAAAAATCAACTGTTTTACTTTGAGAGTCTTTTGGATCTAGTTGTGAGCGATACACCTCTAAGGTTCTTGCGTAGTTATACTCAATCTTATAGCTCTCAAAAATCATACGAAACTGCTCAGAGAGAGTGATATCAGGATTACTAAGATAACTTTTAAGATTTGCAACACGCCCAGAGCGCTCTTGAAGTAAAAATGGGCTATCAACTGCAACAAAAGTATCTAAGGTCTCCACCATCTCAAACATTAAAGGAATTATCTTCTTTTGCGTTACTTCAATATCAAGTAATTGCTGCTTTAATACAGGAATTTTACTTTTTTGTGTTGCAGTGATAAGTTCTAGTTGCCTATTGTAAATCTTCTGAGCTTCTAGCTCTTTTTGAAGTGCTACATACTTATCATAAAGTGTCTCTCTCTGCTCAGCATAAGCATCTATATTTTTTTGACTTATAGCACTTTGTTTATGAGCAGTATCTACTTTTTTCACCATAATATCTACATCAGCAGCAGCAAAAAGTAAAATATGACTCGATATAATTGAAAGAAAAATATATTTCATTAGAACCTCTTATTTGTAATGTAGATGGAGTTTGTCAAACACTTTTTCCATACGAATCATCTTAAAATTTTGTTTTTGTGTCGGAATATCCTCGCCATCTTGAACTACAAGCATTCCATAAGGATAAAGTGCCCCTAGGGGAGATGAAATGACATCGATGCCATCAGTTTCACTGGTTCCATCAAAAACACCATCGATAATCTCAAAAGAGCCAAGGTAAGCTCCACTTTGACGATCATAAACCGTATAGGTATTATTCCCTTGTGATGAAGCTAGAAGATATCCTCTAGAATCATCCATCTCATAGAGTGCTAAGCCTTCAACATCACTAACTAGATGCTCTTTTGTTGAATCAATAAGTACAGCTAAATTAGGTGCATCTGGTTGGGCAAGATAACGCCAAATTCCAACATTTTCCTCTCCTACATAGAGTGTCTGCATTGCATCATCAGCAACACACCCTTCAGGTTGTGTTGCAACACTAAAACTACGAACCTCTCTTGCATCAACCTTGCCATTATTATCAAATAGTTCAAACTGCTTAAAAGTACCATCTTTAGAATTGACAAAAACATAATAGATATCACTATCACGATTATGATACATACATAAACCGTAACTTTTATTTAGTGTAGAAATTTTACGAGCCGCTATTGGATAAAGTTTTAAACTCATAGAATCAACAGCATAAATTGCAAGCGTATCATCCGTACGATTACTTGCAATAATAATATCGGTAGCTTTACCACTTAAACTCATGCCGTAACGCAGGTCAACATTATTGAACTTTCCATCAACGAGACTCTGTATTCGTTTTCCTGAAAGATCATAGACTTCAAGCCCACCATTTTTTTTGTTTGTTCCAATAATAAGACTCTTATAAGGGTTTTCAGGATGCACCCAAATAGCAGGGTCATCAGCAGCATCACCATCATTTAAGACCGCTTCCGTCTCAGCATCTGCACTAACACGAACAACATCATCTGCCACCTTATAACTACACCCAGAAAGACTTAACAATATAATTACGACAGCAATAAGTAGTTTCATCTTAGAAACGTCCTGATAGCGTTAGCATAAAAACAGCACCCGCACGCTCAATTTGAGTCTCGTAAGTATCTACATCACCGCTTATCTTGTCATCAAGTGATTTGTAGTTTGTCATGTGTTCCGTTACATCAGCATCAAGTAAATTATCCCCTGTAAAACGAAGCACCAAAGCATCACTCATTTTATACTCGATATAAGCTTCTAAGTTTGCATCGTAAGATGTTGTCTCAGTAGTTACTGAATCTTCATATGTTGAATCCCCGCGCTTTTGATAACTAAATCCGTAACTCATGCCCCAGGTTTTGATACTATGACTCAAACCAAGATTATAGACATAATCGGGTTGATCATTAAAACGACGCTCTTTCTTTGTAAAAGGATCTTCGATTTTTGAATCAAGATAAGAGTAGTTTGCAAAAAAGCTTACAGAAGGAACACCGATAAAACTTAAAGGGAAACCGGCATCAAGTTCGATACCACATACTTCTCCATCACCAACATTATCAGGAGTATAAATACCACCTGTTTCGATTTCGCCATCATCCTCGACTTCATTATCACCCGTTCGACTTAGCTCAATTTTATCTTGAACATTTCGATAAAAAATATTTGCACCGACAATACCGTATTGCCCAGCAAAAGCATGCTCATACCCAATATCAAAACCTAAAGCTTTTTCCGGAGTAAGTTCTGGATTTCCGATTAACACATCGTAATCTTCTGGTTCATCATCCGCTTCAAAAGGTACCATCTCATCAAAGTTAGGACGACGAAGTGTCTGTGCAAATGAGACACGAAATTGATCTTGTTGCGTAATACCAAACTTATAGTGAATTGAAGGATTAAAGTAAACATAGTCATTGTCAACATTCGCTTCTGTACCTTCTTGAGATACCTTTGTGTATTCTAAACGTCCACCCACTTGAAGGCTTGAGCGATTATTAATAACCCATGTATCTTCAAGATACCCATCTATACGATTTTGATCGATTTTATGTGTTCCAAAATCAACTGTTTCAGGGTCACTGACGATTCCATCTTCTTGTTCATACTCACTAAAACTTGTATCACGTTTTTTATTTTGTGCCTGAAGACCAAACTTAATAGTATGATGATTAATACTACCCATCTTATAACCTACAGCACCTTTTATCTCCGTATCATCAATGTTAGTGAGTTCTCCATCATGATCGACCGCATGTATATTTGCAATCGTTGTCCACTCATCAACACTATCTGCTTTTTTATTTTTTGCTTCATACTCATCTAGTGTAGAGTTAAAATTGTCAAAACTCGCTGAGAGTACAAGTTGATTTGAAGAGTCAAAATCATGGGTATAATCTGCTGTAAAATTGTAGCTTTCTTGCTCAATATCTTTAATTTGATGTTCTAGCTTATCCACTTTAAAATCTTCATCTACAGAATCACGCTCTGTTTTAAACTCATACTGCTCTTCTTCACGATCCGTATGAAAATAATTTCCACTTAAAGATAGCGTACCCGATTCTGCCACATCAATATCAAATTTTGTTGATAGTGAAGAGTCTTTAGATTCACGGTTATCCCACTCATCTTCGGTATAGACCCAGCTATCTTTATCATCATGCCCATCTTCATGCTCATTTGTAATTTTTTCTTTAGCGTTATAACGCTCTTGATAATAACCTGAAACGGTATAGCTAAAAGTATCGAGAACATCACTATACGATAAAAAAACATTAGGTTTGTATTTTGTTTCTGTCCAAGGATTATCATTGCCATTACTATGACGACTAGCACCTATACGATAGTATCCACCCTTCATTGATTCGCCATCTTTAAGAATAATATTAATTGTTCCCGCGACACCTTGGGAATCTAACTCTGCTGAAGGACTACGAACGATCTCAATACGATCAACCATCTCAGCAGGAATACGATCAAGGTTCATTTCACCATCACTTCCCACACCTGGAACACGCTTACCATTGATAAGAATCTGCGTATATCCGGCAGCCATTCCACGAAGTTTGATAAAGTCATATTCACCGATATCGCCTTGAAAGACAACACCAGGAACACGTTTGAGCATTGCACCTGCTGTCACAGGCTCATATCGCTCAAAAAACTCGCGATCATAAACTAAAGTAGGAGAGACACTGTCCGTACGAAAACGATAGTTTTCTTTAGAATCAACCACTTCAAAACTGCCAAGCTGTTCTTTTTCAGCAGAGGTGTTAAAATCAGTTGTATTAGCAGAAGCTACAACAGCAATCGCTGAAAGAGAGAGACATGAACGAATTAAGAGACTAGAAATCATTTGCAAACCTTATATAAAATATTTTCGAATTATGTTATATATATATTTCATTAGCATCTCTTTAGCACTACAATAAGATTACATGTAATCTTATTGTAACTGAGGAGGGAGTGGTGTTGTTTTAATTCCTCTCCAGAGTGCTTGATTAAAAACTTTAGCATCTAACTGATCTTCGGTCTCAAAATTTTGTCCTTGCATAGCATCTTCCCAATAGCTTTGATCTCTATATAAAATGTCAGTTTTGACTGGAGATAGAGTTGATTTCTTTGGAAGTTCAAGCTCTGTAGTGTATAAAATATCTGGCACAATACTTTTATACATGTAAGAGTTCTCACTAGTATCAAAAAGCTCATCCATGCTCTCGCTAAGTGCATCATTAAGTCCAATAGGTTTTATCTGTAAAATAGACTCTATAGTTTTTAAAACATTTACCGTAGTGTAGCGTTTAGAAATTACAGCTCTTTTTTTAACATAAGGACCGACTACTAAACAGAGACTTCTATGTGAACTGATATGATCAGCTCCATCTTGAGCGTCATCTTCAATAACAAAAATAAGCGTAGAATCTGCAAAAGGGCTTTTTGCAACACTTTGGACAAGTAAACCTAAGGCATAATCATTATCTGCCATCTGAGTGAGTGGGGTATTAACTCCAGCTAAAGCATCTTTAAATGAACCAAAATGATCATGTGGAAAACGCACAAACATAAGATTTGGCAAATGTTTCTTTTGTACATACTCATCAAATTCACGTTTAAACTCATTATAACGCCACAAATCAGGATAAGTCATATCGTAGCCACGAAAGTATGGATCTGTGATACCTAAAAGAGCTGGTTTATTAGGATAAGCTTGAACAATATTATCTTTAAATGGTTCTGGCGATGGTGTAATATATGCACTATCATTATGCTCTAAAAAGTAACGCTCTTCATCACAATAAAAACCGTAATTTCTTACTTCTAATCCTGCTTCAAGTGCCTTATTCCAGATATAGCCTGCTGCTGGTGCTTCATCTTCTCCATCTACACTAGCCACATCTCGTATTCCTGGCAATAAGTCAACATCATCAGGAACTCTAGGATCTGCTTTTTGGCGAGATTTTACATCTGCGTAGGCTAAAGATATATTTCTATTTTGCCCTTCATTATCATAATTAAGTCCCCGTTTGGCATAGTTTATCATGATATTTTTTTCAGTATATTCTGTTGTATGTCCAGATGTTGTCCAAACCCAACCATCATTACTTGCTGAGCCACTATCTAAAAAATTATCGAGTGTTACAAATTGTCTTGCAAGTTGATGATGATTTGGGGTGATAGGTTCAGGGAAAAGTGATAAATTACTATCTCCATCGCCAATTTCTAAATCTCCAAAAACTTGATCATAACTACGATTTTCTTTGACAACATAGATAATATGTTTAATCTTCTTTTGTAAAAACTTCATTATTTCAGAAGGCTCCTCTTCTTGAAAAAACTTATTGTTTTGAGCTACTTGGAGTGTTAATTTTTTTTCACTCTCTTCATCAGGAAGAGGCATACTTAAAAATCCTGCTTTTTTTGTTTGAAAGGTATAGAGATTTCTACCTCTACAGGGATTTAAAGCATCAGGACTTATAGATATAGTATCTCTACAATCTCCTGAATTTTCTCCAGAAAGACTTTTGCCATTAACTATATAAAGGTAATCATTTATAAGTTCTAAGTCATTAGGATACCACCCTGTAGGATACAGAGCAGTGACACTTCCTGCAATCTTGTTTTTTTCACGTTTAAGCTTGATAACTGCCACCGAATTTGTACCACCATTGGACACATAGAGAAGACCTTTATAAAGCCTCATGCTATTTGGATTGGCTCCCTTAAGATGATAAGCATTAAAAATACGCTTAGGAGCAGTTGTATAAAAACTGCCTTTAATAGAATCATCTAAAGTATTGATTACGCTAATGCTATCACTACGACTATTGGCAACAAAAAGTTCATTTTCATTATCATTAAATAACATCCTAGTGGGCTGGCTTCCTACTGTAATGCGTTTTATGATGTTGAGTGTATTAGCCTTACATGTAAGAACAACTAGCTCATAGTCGCGCATACTACTTACATAGATTTTATCTTCCACAAAAATTACACCAAATGGAAATTCTCCTCCAGCTACACCTTTTAATTTAGGATTATTTTTACCAGGACGCAGATCAATTTC
>JAYEPE010000375.1:0-7284 GCA_034723735.1 Campylobacterota bacterium
TTACCAAACTTTTTTTGTGATGCACTATGGTGCAACATTGGGAAAAATTTTGATGAAGATACAAATTATAGAGATTCAAACTCTATCACACCCCTCTTTAATAGTTTCATTTAATAGAGCGGTATTTAGAATCATTAGTGAAATGCTTTTTTATCTTGGATTTTTATGGGGAAGTTTTGATCCTTTAAGACAAACATGGCATGATAAAACAGCTCGAACCTTGGTGGTCAATGTTTAAAAAACTATTATTTGCCCTGCTGATTATGACATCAGTGCTTTATGCAAGTAAAAGTAATATTGAAATGTATGCTGCACGGCTTGATTCTAATGAAACTCACATCTCGGCTAAAGGTGATGTGGTTATTATCTATAAAGAGCATTATCTAAGTGCAAGTGAAGCTATCTTTAATCGTAAAGATAAACAGCTTGAACTTTTTGGAAATATTACGGCGATGCAAGGTTCAATTTACCATGCCTTAGGGAAATATGCCAAAATTGATATTGAAAAAGAAGAACGTCTTTTTGCACCCTTTTATATGATAGATAAAAATAGCCAAGTCTGGATGACTACGGCTCAAGCTAGAGGAAAAGGGAAAGACTTTTCTCTTGATGAAGGTATGGTGTCTAGCTGTAATCCCAATTCACCTTTATGGAAGATTTATTATAGCTCTTCGGATTATAATTCGCAAACACGTTGGATGAATGTATATAACGCACGCTTACATATTTATGATATGCCTATTTTCTATTTTCCTTATTTTGGATATTCTCTTGATACAAGTCGGCGTTCAGGACTGTTAACGCCAGCATTTGGTATCTCTAATGATGAAGGGTTTTATTATGAGCAAGCCTTTTATATTGCAGTAGATGACCAATGGGATATTGAACTTCGTCCTCAAATTCGTACTCTTCGGGGTCAAGGTATTTATGCTGATTTACGCTTTGTTGATTCAAATGTGGCAGAAGGTGAATTGAGTGTAGGATATTTTAAAGAGAAGAGTGAGTACGCATCAGAGTATGATTTAGCTCATGAAGATCATTACGGATTGGGATTAAAGTATGAGAATCATGCAGTTTTATCAGATTGGTTTGGGCTCAATACTCAAGGTCAATCAGGTCTTTATAGTGATATCAGCTGGATGAATGATGTTGATTATTTGAATCTTTCAAATAATGATGAGACACAAAACACTACTTCAAATCAAGTTGATTCCAAGGTCAATATCTTTTATAATGAAGAAAATAACTATATTGGTGCCTATTTTAAATACTTTTTAGATTTAAGTAAACAGAGTAATGATGATACAATTCAGCAGCTTCCTGTTGTGCAATATCACCATTATCTTGATACACTTTTTGATGATCACTTCCTATACAAGCTTGATATGACATTTAATAATTTTCAGAGACCTGAGGGTAAGACAGCAATGCAAAGTGATATAACAGTTCCTTTAACTCTACAAGGCAGTTTTTTTGATAATTATCTTGATTTGAGCTATCAGGCAAATTTTTATGGACGTCATATTACCTTTGGAGGAGAGGCTTCTGTTTATAATCCAAGCATTAAGTATGATGATGGTATTTATGGTCGCTATTATCATTTAATGAGTGCGGGAACATCACTAACGCGAGGATTTGAAACTCTGGCTCATACAATAGGTTTTGAACTCGCCTATGCAAAATCTGAAACTGATTATAAAAGTGGTTATTATGATGATTATGAGAGCTTATGTGCAGGAGATACGGGTTGGAATACAGATGTTTGTGATTATTATAACCTTTCGAATGTACAAGATGCAACGCAGTTGAAATTTTCACAATATATTTTTGAAGGAGGCAAGCAACTTCTTTATCATAAATTAGCCCAACGCGTGAGTTATGATAGTGCAGATGATCGCCTTGGAGAGTTGGAAAATGAACTTGAAGTAGATTTAAGTTTAGGTTTAAGCTACTATAATGATACTTTTTATAACCACGATCAGAGTAAAATTACGAAACTTCTTAACTCCGTGCGTTATAATGATGATATTGTAAATGTAAGTGTTAACCATTTTTATGAAGATATTATAAGATCTCGTGAAGAGATTAAAAATAGTTATTTTACTGCAGATGCTCTGTATCAATACTCTTCACGGTATCAATACTTTGGAAAGTATGCTTATGATTTTGAAAATGCAGTTAAAAAAAATATGGAAATAGGTTTTTTGTATGCGAAACGATGTTGGAATTTTGGTTTAAGATATGTTGAAAATAACCGTCCTATCTTAACCAATAATGAGGCATCTTCTGTATTTGATAAGTATATCTATTTTACGATTGCACTAAAACCGATGGGTGGTACAGAATTGAATTATAAAATGAGTAATGTTTTGGAAGGGTCGTAGATGAAACTCGAAGCTAAAATTGGTCTCTTTGTTGTTTTGGGTCTTGTTGCACTCTTGATGCTTTCAACTCAGGTAAATACTATAGGTAATTGGAACCAAAAGGGTTACAAAGTTTACGCTTATATTAATGATGCAACAGGTCTTGAATTACACTCTCATGTCTCAATGAATGGTGTAAAAATAGGGGAAATTTTTGAAATCACTGTTGAGGGACGCAAAGTAAAACTAAGTTTTTTAATTAATCAAAATGTTGAGATTGCAAGTGATTCTGTCATTGTTATTGTCCAAGAGAGTGTTTTGGGTGCCAAAATGGTAAATATTACACAAGGAGCAAGCCAAGAGTCTCTCTCTGATGGTGGAAAATTAGAACATTTTAAACAGTATGCTGCTTTTGATGAGACAAGTGATTCTGTTAATGAAGCGGCAAATGAGCTGAAGCTTTTGATGCAGGATTTACGTGAAGTTCTTAATGAAGAACAAAAAGAGAACTTACGTCAAGCCATACGCTCTTTTAGAGATGTTGCAGAGCACCTAGATCTACTTATTATGGAAAACCGTGTTGCCTTGGCTGCTGCTATTGAAAATTTTAAAGATATGGGTGCTGGGTTTACACAAACAGCAGATACTATTAACCAAGACCTTCCTGGTATTATGGTAAGAATTGATTCTTTAACCAAACGGCTTGATACAATCAGCGGATCACTTGAAAAATCTTTGCCTTTAGCAGTAGATAAATTTATTGCGATTGAAGATAATGTTAGTACGATTCTTGCTGAAAACCGTGAGTCTCTCAGTGCCGCTTTAACATCAGCTGATAGTTTTTTTGAGAGCGGGCAACATGCTTTTGATAAGGTAGATTCACTGCTTTCAAACTTTACAGTAAGTGAATTGCAAGTAGGTATGCATGGTGAGTATTTAATACGAGATCGAGATTCTAAAGTCTATCTTAGTGTGACATATTTACCAAACCCTGAGACTTACTATCTTTTTGATGTTCTCTCTATGGGAGATTATACACGTCCTGGTATTGAACCAAGTGTTCACGAAAAAGGAAAGACTTATATCTCAGCACAATATGGAAAACGTTTTGGTGATATTTTAATGCGTGGTGGTGTTATTGAATCTACGGGTGGAATTGGTCTTGATTATTTTGCAAATAATAGTCGCTTCCAAGCTTCTTTAGATCTTTTTGACTTTAATGCTGTCAATGATGTGAGGGGTGATAATTTACATGCTAAAGTATTGGTAAAATATCGCTTCTTAAAACACTTAGAAGTTTATGGAGGTTGGGATAATTTTATGAATAGCGAATCTCAAAATATCTTTTTAGGTGTCGGTATTAAGTTTATTGACAATAATCTTAAATATCTTTTAGGGAGTGCTGGTGCAGCGATATAAGGTGGAAAATGAAGCGACTTAAGAATCGAGAAGATGCTGCTAATGAGTTACGTGAGAGTTTGCCTCTTGAGCAGATGCGTGTTGAAAATTGGAATCTAGTAGCAGTATCATCAGGAGGCCTAGAGTTAGCCTCTTATGTCAATAAACGATTATCACTGCCTATTGATATACTCTTATCCGCTTCGATAAGTGCACCTCAAAACCCTGAATGTGAAATTGCACGGGTATGTGAAACTGAAGAGCTTGTTATTCATGAGGCCTTATGTGACTCTTTTGATATTCAAGTTGACTATGTTTATGCAGAAGCAACACGCAAGCATGAGGAAAAGATACTTCCCAATATATATAAATATCGCAAAGGGCGTCATTTTGATTCAAAAAAAGGTGAAACTGTTGTAATTCTTGATGAGGGCTCTGAAACAGGCTTAAAGCTTATGCTAGCGATAAAAGCAATTTTATCCCAGCAACCCAAGGCTGTTTATATTGCGGTACCGGTATTGCCTCATGAGATATTTGACGCTATTGAGCCTTTAGTGGATGGTATTTTTTTTGTGAAAGATATTGAAAACTATAAAATCACCTCATGTTATTATGAAAAACTTGAACCTGTAAGTGATGAAACAATCGAATTGATATTAAAAAAGGATAATGGATGAATTATAATATAGAACTGGAATTAACAAACAAAAATGAGAGTTATGCTTTCGATCAGGTAGCAGCGCAAGCTAATGGAGCGGTATGGCTTAAAAGTGGGAATACTGTTGTTTTAGCTACAGTAGTGACGGATGAGACAAATTTTGTTGATGACGGTTTTTTACCTTTAACTGTTCAGTATATTGAAAAGACATATGCTGCAGGAAAATTTCCAGGTGGTTTTTTCAAGCGTGAAACAAAACCTAGTGATTTTGAAACCTTAACATCTCGTATTGTTGATCGTTCATTGCGTCCTCTTTTTCCAAAAGGCTTTTCAAATCCTACACAAATTACGATTATGGTTTTGAGTGTTGATGATGATGCTGACCTTCAGGTCTTAGCCCTTAATGCAGCCTCTGCAGCATTATATATTTCAGATATAGAGATTTCTAACTCAGTAACTGCAGTACGTATGGCTAAGATAGATGGAGAAATTGTTGTCAATCCTAGTCCTCAAGGATTAAAAGAGTCAACACTTGATCTGTATCTTTCAGGATCAAAAGAGGATATCTTAATGATAGAGATGCGTACTCAAGGTTCTGTTGAAGTTGAAATGCTCAATGTTGCTATTGTTGATCCTATGATAGATCCAACTCTTGGTACAGATATGATAAGTCAATACCAATCAAATGCTATGAGTGAAAGTGAGCTTATTAAAGTTCTCGCACAAGCACAAGCAGAACTAAAAATAGCTAATACTAGGTATGAAACTTCATTCGCCTCATATGTTAAAGTCCCAGAAGCTCTTGTATTAGTAGAAGATGCAGATTCTCAAGAGATGCGTGCTTACTTGCGTGATAGTCATAGTGATGCCATTAAAAAAGCTATTAATCATATGGCAAAAACAGAGCGATCAACTGCTTTACGTCAAATTCGTAAAGGAATTATGGCTGAAAAAACAGATTGGGATGAGAGTGTTTTAAAAGGTGCTATAGAAAAAGTAAAACGTGAAATGGTTCGAGCGCAGATTTTAGATGAACGTGTTCGTGCGGACGGACGTCAAGTTGATGAGGTGCGACCTATTCGTATTGAAACCAATGTCTTACCATCAGCCCATGCTTCAGCACTCTTCACGCGAGGTCAAACGCAAGCACTTGTTATCTTAACCTTAGGCGGGGATAAAGATGCACAAATGTATGAAGAACTTACTTCCAAGCGCACACAAAATGAAGACTTTATGGTACATTACAATTTCCCAGGCTTTAGTGTAGGTGAGCCTTCTCCTGTAGGACCGCCACGTCGTCGAGAGTTGGGACATGGAAATTTAGCTAAACGTGCCCTCGAAGCAGCTATGCCAGAATCAGGTCATACAGTACGCCTTGTATCTGAAATCCTAGAATCAAATGGTTCTTCATCAATGGCAACGGTTTGTGGTGGCTATATGGCACTTCGCGCTGGTGATATTGAGATGAGTGATACTATAGCGGGTATTGCAATGGGTATGGTAAGTGAAGGTGATAAGTATGCTATTTTAAGTGATATTATGGGTTTGGAAGATCATGATGGTGATATGGACTTTAAAGTAGCAGGTTCAAAAGAGGGCATTACGGCACTTCAGATGGATATAAAGCTAGGTGGAATCTCACTTGATATCTTGAAAGAAGCACTGATGCAAGCACAAAAAGGACGTGCTCATATTATTGATATCATGGATGAGCATGAAGCAAGAATAGAACTCAATGAGGGTATTTTGCCAAGCAGTGATCTATTTCATATTGACCCAGGCAGTATTGGTGAAATTATTGGACAAGCAGGTAAAACAATTCGTGAAATCATTGAAAAATTTGAAGTAGCAATTGACATTGATAAAAAAGAGGGACATGTTAAAGTTTCAGGAACAAATCGTCAAGGTATCAAAGATGCAAGAGCGCATATCGAAGGGATAGCAAGTACACCAAAAGCTCCAAAGGTTGAATACAAAGTTGGAGATAAAGCTGAAGGCACAGTGAAAAAGATAGTAGATTTTGGTGCCTTTGTTGAACTTCCTGGTGGAACTGATGGACTTTTACATATCTCAAAAATTTCAGACCAACGTGTTGAAAAAGTTTCTGATGTTCTCAGTGAAGGCGAGAAAATTAATGTTGAAATTCTAGAGTTTAAAGGTAATAAAATTAGTTTAGGCCGTGCCTAAGAGAATTTTTAAAAGAATTTCACTATAATTCGCTACTCAAAGTGATTTAGTAGGGAAATGCAGGCATTTATGTTTGTGTTGGCAAGTCATACATGTAAGACTTGTTTACGCTATCCGAACGGACTTTGAAACAAAAATTTAACAATGGAGAACTGAATGAAAAAAATTCTTTTCGTATTATTAGCATTAACTGCTGCTGCTTTCGCTTCTGAAGCTGAAGTTGCAAACCAAACTCTTAAAGCATACTCAATGATCGCTGCTGGTGTTGGTCTTGGTCTAGCTGCACTTGGTGGAGCAATCGGTATGGGTCATACTGCTGCTGCAACAATCGCTGGAACTGCACGTAACCCAGGTCTTGGTGGAAAACTAATGACTACAATGTTCATCGCTCTTGCAATGATCGAAGCGCAAGTTATCTATACACTAGTTATTGCTCTTATCGCATTATATGCGAATCCGTACCTAGGTTAATCCCTAAGTACCCCTCTGTCAGCCTCGGCTGACAAACTTTCTAAAATTAACGCGCACGTGGTGGAACGGTAGACACGCTACCTTGAGGGGGTAGTGCCTTACGGGTGTGGAGGTTCAAATCCTCTCGTGCGCACCAAAAACAAGCTAAAAACCCCTAAAATACGAACTTTAAATGACCTTTGATAGAAAATCCTATATTCCTCTAAC